>JALFGC010000061.1 GCA_022777485.1 Bacteroidales bacterium | reverse complement strand
CTCGTGCTTGGAGTCTTGGTAGGTGCCCGCCTCTTGGTTACGATAGTTAACCGATGCATTCAGACGATACTTAAGACCACCCCATATATCCCAATCGAAGTTTACATTAAGAAGGATACGATTGGTAGCCTTCTCTGCTATATAATGTTCATTGTTCCACAATGGCGACCACTTGCTGTCTGCAAGCAAGGCCAGCATGTTACCATCTTCGTCATACGCACTGAGCAAGGGGGATTCCGTTAGCACTTTAGCAAAATCGGCATCCTCACTGCGCTGTTCGCTATGGATATAATTCATGCGTGCTCCTAAACAGACATGCTTACCCAGTTTTTGTGAAAAATCCACTCGAGCATTATATCGTTGATAGCCAGACGGAGCAATCATACCTTCTTGCCCATAAAAACCGATGGATGCAGCCAATTTCGTCTTGTCATTACCATAGCGCAAACTTAGGTCATACTTGTGTTGGAGCGCAGGATGTAGCATCAATTCTTCCCAATCAGTATATTGTTGGTTCACCAAATTGTTGTACATGTTACCAAAGAGCGATGCATCATCTAAATATGTGCCCGTAGCAGTATGGGTGGCAGGGTCGTACACAAAAGAGCGGTTCGCCTCCCGTTTTAGTTTCACCCATTCATCTCCGTTGTACAAGTCAAAATTGCGTTTGATAGTTTGTGCGCCGGCATACGCACTCAAATCTACCTGCACCTTGCCGTCTGCACCACGCTTAGTTGTAACCAGTATCACGCCATTACTTGCACGTGCACCATAGATAGCCTGTGCGGAAGCATCTTTCAGCACCTCGACCGATTCTATATCCTGCGCGTTAAAATCATCTATGTTGTCCACGGGCGTACCATCTACAATATAGAGCGGTGCATTTCCTCCCGTCAACGATTTCTTTCCACGGATGACAATGTCGGAGCCGCCACCCGGTCGCGATGAGTTTTGCGTTACCATCACGCCTGCCGCTTGACCACGGAGCATCTCGGCAACAGAAGAGGTAGGCATTGAGGTCATATCCTCCGCCTTGACAGACACCACGGAGCCTGTCAGATCACTGCGTTTTTGTGTTCCATAGCCCACCACTACCACTTCATCCAACACTTTCGTATCCTCCTGCATAGTAACACGCATGGATGTAGTTGCCAATAATGTTATACTGCGGTATCCTACATAAGAAAACTCTAAGCTTTCTCCCTCCGTAATATCCAAGCGGAACATTCCGTCCAAGTCTGTAATCGTTCCTTTATCCATATTAGAAATACGGACAGATACCCCTATCAATGGCTCACCATTGACATCAAGGACTATACCGGACACCTCCGCTTTGGTTACAATAGAAATGGAGATAATACAAATTAGAAAAAAGATTTTTTTCATGGTCGATTATGATTTGACGCTGCAAAGGTACGGAAGATATTTAGATACTACGTAACAAAATCAGATAAAAATATAACAAAATCATCCAAAATTCATTTTTGTACATAAATACAATATATTTTGGATGAATTTTACACTTTAATTTGGTTATTTCAAATAAATTTCGTAAATTTGTCCGCAAAATAACTTGCTGTTAGGTAGTATGAATAAAAGTTTTATCCGATGTATAGTGCTAAGCATTTGTATATGCTTTTTACATTATCAATGTGTGTTTGCCGTATCATGTATTGACCATTTAGGTGTGGCAGACGGGTTGTCTCATTACAGTATCAATGAGTTCTATCAAGATGAGTATGAGCGCATGTGGGTAGGTACTCGTCATGGTTTAAATTGTATATCAGGCTCCGATTGTCGAATCATACAAAGTGATTCCACCAATACCAACCTACCTAACGACTATATCCGACATATTTGTGGAGATGGTCAAGGTAGCATCTTATTGCAATGTGCTTCCGCCGCTGTGTTCATGGACTTACTGACTGAAAAAACTATTGAGATAGAGAAAAATGGTGTACAAACAATTTGCTATGGAATAGGACACTATTTATATGCTGCACGTGATAGCGTGTTCACCTTTTCTCCCACCCAAGGCAAGCAATGTGTCTATACGGCAGATAAACGCATTACCTCTATCATGGAAAACGAACAAGGTCTATGGGTGGCTACTGAAAAAGAAGTACTGTGTATTTATACTATTCACGAGCATACAGTCATTGATACCATAAGCCATCCACGCGTATGCTATATATATAATGATTCCGCTACACACCAAGTATGGCTATGCTCACGATCAGAAGGGTTAGTTTCGTATGATGGTGTACATTGCGCCACTTATCTTTCTCATCAAGATGTACGCACCATTGTTCGCTCGAACACGGGACAACTATGGGCGGGAACTTGGAGCGGTTTGGTACAGATAGATGAACAAAAACAAGAAACAATCTCCATTCAGCGTGTGGGTAGATCGTCGGATACACATCCTTTCTCCGTGTGGACCTTGGCCTCTGATAAACAAGAAACACTATGGATTGGCAGTTTCTTCGGAGCAATAGACCTTTATAACCCAACGCAAGACCTCTTCTCTTTTTGGGAACAAAAGCCCGAACCCATGGGATTATCCCACCCTATTGTCTCTTGCGTGGTCACGGATGGTCAAAGAACATGGGTAGGGACCAACGGAGGAGGTGTTTGTGAGATCAACAATCAAAACCAACTGGTCCGATATATTCCGATTGATAACCATGTACCGCAATGTGCAGTGAAAGCATTAAGCCTTGACACCCTTAATCATACGCTGTGGGTAGGCACACACGGTATGGGATTGATGGCCATTCATCTTAGCACATACAAACAACACACCTTTTTACATGAAACTCAACACTTACCCAATAATCGTGTGAGGAGTATTGTCAACTACAATGATACGCTCTACTTCTCCACCGAAAAGGGTATCGGATGGGTAGATTTGAGCACGCTGACTTTCGGGGCATTGCATGATATAGATGTGGTGGGAGAATTATCGGACTTGCACTTGCGTGGAGAGCAACTATGGTTCGCACGACAAAAAACGGCATACTGTTATTCCATACCCAATCGGAAACTAACGAAAATAACTACACCTTCTGCCATCCTTTGTTTTGCGCACGACATGGACGGCTCCCTATATGCAGGAACAAACAAAGGCGTTTTTTTGCTTAACGAAACTACTATGAAATGGGAAATGCCCCCTGATATTCAAAAAGCATTTTCTAACCGACTGTGCACAAATCTTCTCTTCGCACCCAATTGTTGTATCATTGGTGGCATAGGAGATATTGTGATTCTCAATCGTGAGCAGCAACTCACCCATCACTTGAGATATGCCAATGGATTCCCAATAGAAATCCCCACCGAAAGAAGCCTCTACCTCACCGCAGATCAACTGCTATATGTAGGCGGTACAAATGGACTTTGTGCTTTCCCCTTGCAAAAAATTCTGCACCAGAAAACACCTTGTACCATCATTCCATCCGCTATCCATATCCAAAATCAAGCAGAAAAGGTCAGGACAATCACAGCCGGTTTACCCTCCCTTAAACAAATCACGCTGAACACCGACGACCGTGATATACGAATCATCTTCTCTACAACCCATCACTGTTCTGCCCTTGCACCCAATCTGCAGTATAAACTTAGCGGATACGAAGAAAACTGGCAAGACGCAACTGCACTACACGAGGCGACATACGCCAATCTTCCGCCGGGTAACTACCAATTTATTGTAAAAGATGACTGTAACGACACGTGGACCATTGATATAATCGTACCTACTCCTTTCTACTTGTCTTGGTGGGCATTCGTGTTGTATATGCTGTGCATTGTTGGAGCAATTATTGCCGTCGCGCTCTATGCTAACAGGAAAGCCACCAACAAAGCCAAAGCGAGGATAGATGAGCAAAAACGCATATTAGAAAAACAAAACGAGCAAATCCTACGCATGAAAGAGCATTTGGAAAACGCCCATATATCATTCGCTACTCGTGCACGAGCCATCATTATGCAGCATCTCGACAATCCCAATCTCAATGTAGATATGCTGGCTCGAGAGATGTGTATCAGCCGCTCCAGTATGTACACAAAACTACAAGATGCTATCGGACAGACACCCAACGAACTCATCATGTCCATCCGATTGGAAGAAGCAGCACGGATGCTAAGAGAGTCTCCCGACAAGACTATTACCGAGATTGCTGAACATGTCGGATTTAGTTCGAATAGTTATTTCATTAAGTGCTTCAGCCGACAATATAACAAGACTCCTAATCAATATCGGAAAACCTTAGCAATGGGGAGTTGATAGGTGTTGGTAGAATGTAATGAGACTTATATGAAGGTGATGATTCCGACGAGTCATAATAATGATAATTCATGAAGTAAGGTTACATCTTATCCTTTTATCGGAATTTGTGGGCGAAGCCGATGGAAAGGAGTTCCTTGAACTGTAACTTGGCTTTTTCTTGCCCGTCCAGAATAACGGTATTATCGTATCGCGGATGGAGCATTAGACGCGCAGAGAAGAAACGATTGATGATAAAATCACAGTTGACCTCCAAGTCCAACTCTACCTTTTTGTAGTTGGTATACATATAGAACTTGGTCTCGAGCACCACCTCTCGCACCGGTTTCCAGACATACTCAAATCGTATGGAACTACCTATATCGTTGAGCGTTTTTTTGCCCACCTCGATTCCGAAATCCGCTTTATTCATATTCACAGTGTCCGCCACATGAATCATCTTATACGCGAGCGGCGAGAACGATAAAGACATTCCTTCCATGGGTTTGTAGTCAATACCCAAGGCTAAGTTCATGCGCACAGGCGAGAAAGGCGCCGACTTAAGCGTCATGGTATTGGGTTTGTATGTCTTAAAGAAGCGAGTCTCGAACTCGGCGGAGAAAGAATAGTAGAGTTTATTCACCGCCTTGTAGTTGGCTTTGGAGTAAAGTCTAAACAGGTCATCCGTACAAGCCACATATCGCAAGGTGTCCTCTTTCGCCGTAGAGCCGCCTGCTCGCCACTCACCGGTATTCTCCCATGTGAATCGGTCGCCGTAGTAGCCTATCTGTCCTTTCACGATACTAAGCACAGCAAAACTCGATACGCCACCTTGGTACCAGTTTGGGGAGACATAGTTTTGGGTCATCTGGGCTATGATAGTTGCCTCTTTTCTCCACGGCGTGTGCATATTGCGAATAGCACGCATAGCGTCGCGATGGTCTTCTTCGGCGTCTTTTACCAAAGAACGCTGTACACGAATGACCGGTACATCATGGTTCTGCTCTTCCAATTGTGCATTCAGCGCCTTGAGGGAATCCATCAAAGCCATCTCTCGGCGGACAGAGTCGCGTGCCAACACTTGTGCTACCGTCCAGAGCGTGTCGCCGGATAGGGTATCGACCATAATATAGCCAAGCGTATCTGCTCCGAAGAACAAATCAGTGGTGTCCACATTCGTGGTATGTTGTGCAGCCTGAATCAAATCCAGTAACCATGTATCGGATACGGCAGCAGGCTCATCCTGCAACCGCACGGTATCTAACCAAGAAACGGGAATAGTATCAGTTTGTGCCACCAATAAGTTGGCGGCACAAACAAAAGAGAACAGTAGAAATAATTGCTTTATTTTCAAGGGCAAAGTCGATTAAAGTGCGTTATCCATCTTTCCGTGGCATTGCTTATACTTCTTTCCGCTACCGCAGGGGCAAGGGTCATTGGGGCGTGGTTTCTTATCCACATGTATAGGCATCTGCTTTTGTTGCTCGCGTGTATCGCGTCCTGCAGCCGCCGCTTGTCCACTGCGTTGCGCGGCCTGCGCCACGGCGTCTTTCTGCGTACGATAGCGCGAGTAGTCTTGACGGCGTTGCTGCGCTACCTGCTGCACTTGCTGCGGGTCGGCGGTCGGGATTTGTCCGCGGAGCAGGATAGAGATGGCGCGGCGGTTGAGCCCATCTAACATCTCTTTGAAGATATTGAACGACTCAATCTTATAGATAAGCAACGGGTCTTTCTGCTCGTAGGAAGCATTCTGAACACTCTGCTTCAAGTCATCCAAACGGCGCAGGTGTTCTTTCCACTCATCATCAATCACGAAGAGCAACATGCGCTTCTCAAACTCGCGTATGACCTCCTTGCTATCCGTCTCTGCGGCTTTCTTGAGGTTTACAGCGATGTTATACACGCGCTTGCCGTCTGAGATAGGCACCAAGATGTTTTCGTACATCTGCCCCTTCTCTTCATAGACCTTTTGTATCACAGGATTAGCCACCGCAGCCAGTTTATCCATACGGCGTTTGAAGGATTCCATCGCCGCCTCCGCCAATAGGTCGCTCAGTTTGCTTGCCTTCGTGCTTTGGAATGTTGTTTCATCGAACGGTACCTCCATAGCAAATGTCTGCATCACCTCGAACTGCAAGCCCTCGTAGTCGTTCATCTCCTTGGCTTCAGACAAGATCACTTCCGCCGTCTCGTAAATCATGTTCGTGATGTCCACGCCGATACGCTCACCCATCAGCGCGTGGCGACGCTTGGCGTAAATCAGGTTACGCTGCTGGTTCATCACATCGTCGTACTCAATCAGTCGCTTACGGATACCGAAGTTGTTTTCCTCCACCTTTTTCTGGGCTTTCTCAATGGAGTTGCTAATCATCTGGTGCTCAATCATATCTCCCTCTTGGAATCCCAACTTATCCATCACGGAGGCTATTCGGTCGGAGCCGAACATACGCATGAGATCATCTTCGAGCGACACATAGAACACGCTGCTGCCCGGGTCTCCCTGACGGCCGGCACGACCGCGCAACTGTCTATCCACGCGGCGGCTCTCATGCCGCTCGGTACCGATAATCGCCAGACCGCCCGCCGTTTTCACCTCGGGTGTCAGTTTGATATCCGTACCACGCCCTGCCATGTTCGTAGCTATCGTAACCACGCCCGGTCGTCCTGCTTCGGCTACGACATTCGCCTCCTGCTGGTGCAACTTCGCATTCAGCACATTGTGTTTAATCTTCCTGAGCGTTAGCATTCGGCTCAGCAATTCACTGATTTCCACCGAAGTGGTACCTACCAGCACAGGTCTTCCCTGCCCTACCAGCGCCACTATCTCGTCAATCACCGCGTTATATTTCTCTCGCTTCGTACGGTAGATACGGTCGTTCATATCGACACGCGCAATAGGTCTGTTGGTCGGGATTACCACTACATCCAGTTTGTAGATATTCCAGAACTCACCTGCCTCAGTCTCCGCCGTACCCGTCATACCCGACAACTTGTTGTACATGCGGAAGTAGTTTTGCAAGGTGATGGTAGCAAAGGTCTGGGTAGCGCCTTCCACCTTCACATTCTCTTTCGCCTCGACGGCTTGGTGCAGCCCATCGGACCATCGGCGGCCTTCCATCACACGCCCCGTTTGCTCGTCGACTATCTTCACCTGATTGTCGTCGATGATATAGTCCACATCTTTCTCAAACAGCGTGTAGGCTTTCAACAACTGGTGCACGGTGTGTACGCGCTCAGACTTGATACTGTAGTTCGCCATTATTTCGTCCTTCTTCTGCTGCTTCTCCTCCTGCGTCAGTTGTGCTTGGTTCTCTACATCTGCCATCTCGCTGCCTACATCCGGCAGGACGAAGAAGTTCGGGTCTTCCGTGGTTCCCGTGAGCGCGTCGATACCCTTGTCCGTCAACTCGATGGTCTTATTCTTCTCGTCTATCACGAAGTACAACTCATCGGTGGCGATGTGCATGTTCTTCTCGTTCTCTTGCAGGTAGAACTCCTCCGTCTTCTGTAAGCGCACTTTCACTCCCGGCTCGCTCAGGTATTTGATGAGTGCTTTGTTCTTCGGCATACCCTTGAACGAACGGAACAATGCCAACTCGCCCGCCTCGCGCTCTTTCTCGTCCGCGCTTCCCATCTTCGCCTTCGCCTCGGTGAGCAACTTCGTCGTCAGCGTGGTCTGCGTGCGCACCAATTGCTCGATACGATGTTTGTACTCGTCGAACATCTGGTCTTCGCCCTTAGGCACAGGACCACTGATAATCAACGGTGTACGCGCGTCGTCTATCAGCACGGAGTCCACCTCATCCACGATGGCGAAGTTATGCCCGCGTTGTACTAAGTCCAGCGGGGAGGTCGCCATGTTATCGCGCAGGTAGTCGAAACCGAACTCGTTGTTCGTACCGAAGGTGATGTCGCATGCGTAGGCTTTGCGTCGCTCGTCCGAATTGGGGCGGTGCTTGTCGATACAATCCACCGTCAGTCCGTGGAACATATAGAGCGGTCCCATCCACTCCGAGTCGCGCTTCGCCAAATAGTCGTTCACCGTAACCACATGCACACCCTCGTGCGTCAGCGCGTTGAGGAACACGGGCAGCGTAGCCACCAGCGTTTTTCCTTCACCCGTCGCCATCTCGGCTATCTTACCTTGGTGAAGCACTACGCCGCCAATCAACTGCACATCATAGTGCACCATGTCCCATGTTACCTCGTTTCCTCCAGCCGTCCAATGGTTGTGGTAAACAGCCTTGTCGCCCTCAATCTCCACGAAGTCGAAGCGCGAGTCTGCCGCGAAATCGCGGTCTTGCTGCGTAGCCGTAACCACTATCGTCTCGTTCTCCGCAAAGCGACGCGCCGTGCTTTTCACTATGGCAAACGCCTCCGGCAGTATCTCCAAGAGTACGGTCTTGTAGTCCTCTTTTATCTGCTTCTCGAGGCTATCCACCTCGTCGTACACTTTCTCGCGTTTGTCTATCTCCAGCCCTTCTATCGATGCTTTCAATTCAACAATTTTCTGCTTCTTGCCTGCTACGCGCTCTTGTATCATAGCCATTAACGCTTGGCTACGACCGCGCAATGCGTCGTCCGACAATTTGTCAATCTCCTCGTATGCCACCTTGATTTTCTCTACATATGGCATCACCTCGCGCATATCTTTCTGCGCTTTATTTCCAAACAACTTGGTAATTAACTGAATAAAATTCATATCTTATATCTCTTTTTTCTTTATTGTTTTACCACAATGCAGCTACTTTGCTGATTTGTTTCAGCCAATCTGTGATACTACTATCTCTTCGGGCTGTCTGCATGGTATATTTCGTCTGTATTTGCATCAACGCATCAGCAGGAATCCCTAAAGTGGCCTCAAACATCAGTGCATCGTTCGCACTCATTGAGCGCCGAGCATTAACTATCTCGTTCAGGATGGTGTACGAAATACCCACCCTCTGCGCAAACTCACGCTGAGAGATATTTCTCGCCTCCAACTCATCCTTAACAACCTCACCCGGATGAGTAGGCATCGCTGCATATCCTAATTTTCCCATATCTATTTCGCTTAATGGTAATGGTTTGACAATTCAATAATGTTGCAAATTGTAACGACCTTCTCGTTCTCCACCTGCTCTGACCGAAATTCTATCCTATATTTCTGCCCCACGCGAACAGACTCTATTCCTTTCTTATCTCCTACCAAAGCCTCATAGTGCAAAGCATGGAAACAATACAAATCCTCCACTCTTTCCACAGACTCTAATATATCTATGGTACGAATGTATCGCTTTACAATATCGGGTTGATACCTATGTTGTTTGTCGCTACATTTGCCTTTGTAATACAACTCCGATAAATATTGCTTTTCAAATACTATTTCCATTCTTATTTCTCACAAATAGCGTGCCATACCCCTGCGTCCTGCCATTTTGGCAGAAAATAACGTTCTGCTGTCATCTCACCCCTATCTCCTATCAAAATGATATTCCTGACTTCTACGGGAAAAACTTAGGTGATTCACGGGTCATTGAGAAGACAGAAAGATGTTCTCATCGAGTGTCAAGAAGACAACTTAATCACCATAACGGCAAACAAATCGTTAAGTCGTCGGCACAATATCCGGTTTGTGGTATTCCTTCAAGCCCTCCATCGGGTCGCGCAGGATTTGCCCCACCATAAACCCGTAGTCGGACATCACCTGCTCCAATATCGGGCGGTAATAGTACGCTACTGACCCCACAAAGCCTACCGGCAGGTGGCTCGTTTCCTCATTCTCTACCCCATCTTTCTCGAAATACTGCGCCACGATACGCGCCACAAACTGCTGGAAGTTATCATAGACCAGTTTGCCAATCCGCTCATCGTCAATGTTCTCGGCGCAGAACTTCGACAAGCCCGCCAACCATCTATTGGGGAAAGGCAAGCGATACACATGCTCTATCACAGAAGCCACATTCAACTCATATTGCGTCAAGAATTTCTCTTTGATATCCGCGCCCAATTGGTTGGTCAGCACATCGCTCACCAGCCGCTTGCCCAATGCCACGGCAGACCCTTCGTCTCCTAATATATATCCCAGCGACGGCACATTCTCCACAATCTTCTCGCCGTCGTACAAGCAGGAGTTAGATCCCGTTCCCAAGATACACGCCACGCCTTTCTTATGCCCCAGCAGCCCTCGCGCTGCCGCCAGCATATCCGACTCCACCCGAATCTCCGCCTTCTTGAACACCATCTGCAATGCTTTCTCCACAAACGGAATCTTCTCCGGGATACAGCCCGCACCATAGAAAAACACATGGGTCAGCGTACCCGCCCACAGCAAGGGCGCAATCTGCGGTAGCAACTGATTATTAATCGAATTGCGCATTGCGTCACTCGTCTGGAACAACGGATTGATACCGTCTGTCAAAAACTCCGAATTTTGTCCGTTAGCGGTCATCAAACACCAGCGGCATTTGGTAGAACCTGAGTCTGCAATTAATATCATAGTGCTATACTTCTTAAATTCGGGCACAAAATTACAAAAAAATTTGCACATATCCAAAAAAAACACTACTTTTGTATGATTTTTGGTAAATACCCTTATTTCAAAAAGCCCTGCGGGCTGTAAGAAACGTGAATTCGAAATAAGATACATATACATTGAAACAACGATGACTCTTTTATTTCAACAAAAATTTCCAAAAATTGTTCGGAACTTGTCCCGACCTGTCGGGATATGTTTTCTTTAACGTATAATTAACGTGTAATTAACCATTAATCCATTACCAAACTTGTCCCGACCTGTCGGGAAAACCAATTTAGTCTTTGATTGCTGAGAATAGTTTTCTTATATCGAACTCACGTTATTTATAGCGCTTTAGATGAATTTGCTACAAAAAGGTTCCTTTTCATGGTTCATCTCCTTTTTTTTATTTATACATAACGGCATGATATGCCGCATAATGAACATTGCTTTTATTACAAAAGACTATGGCGGAAGGCGTGGAAATGGCATAAAAAAGTGCGACCCTTTCGAGTCGCACCGGATCAAGGTATTATGTAAAAGTTTGCTACATCGTAGCCGTCAGGAAGGTAGCGTTGCCGAAGATGTAGAGAACATTTTCGGATGCAGGAACGAGGAGGGTCTCTCCTTGCTTGACATGAATGCCGTTGATATGCGCTTCCCCCCACAGGCAAACGACCACCACAAAGGCATCCGTATGTAGGTCAATCTCGGCTGCCACTTGCACCACAACACGATTGACCGTGAAATAAGGACAATGAATGAGTTCTGAGTTGGGTTTGGTAGAATCATAGGACGTGCGGTACTCGGGCCATACCTGATAATCGATCGCCTCTTTGGCTTCGGCGATGTGCAGCTCGCGCGGGTTACCATGCGCATCCTTGCGTCCGAAGTCATAGACGCGGTAGGTGATATCCGAAGTCTGTTGGATCTCTACAAGAAAATTACCCGCTCCGATGGCATGTAATCGTCCGGCAGGGAGGAAATAGAGGTCTCCTTGGTGGGACTCATGCGTAGCGATGACATCTTGTAAGCCCCTCCCGACCTCCCCATGAGGGGAGGAAGTAGAGACAAGGCGTTCGTAGTCATCAGGGGTGATGGATTTGCTGAGACCGGAATAAATTTTGGCTCCCACGTCAGCCTTGACGACGTACCACATTTCTGTTTTGCCCGGGCATTTATGTCTTTTCTGCGCCATTTTGTCATCGGGATGCACTTGTACGGACAAATCCTGACGCGAATCAATGAACTTGACGAGCAGTGGGAACTGATTGCCGAACCTCTTATAAATGCGTTCGCCTACAAGGAGTCCTTTGTATTTGTCAATGAGCTGAGCGAGGTTGAGACCTAAATCCACATCACCGATGATGCCGCGTTCCACTGCTATGGACTCATGTCCCGGTACGGCACTGATTTCCCACGATTCGCCGATATTTGGCTGCGCGGTATATATGCCCTTGAAGGGCGCAATCTGATAGCCACCCCAGATGGTGGTCTTTAGGTACGGAGCAAACTTATATGGTTTCATAGCCTTTCAATTATTTCAATACACATACGAGAGTTATGGTAGGGGCATTTCCAGAAGCCGGCTTTGTCGTGGGTGCGATCGGGTGTGCCATCAGGCAATATGGTCCAGAACCACTCACCATTCTCACGGTCCATCAAATGGGTTTGGATATAGTGAAATGCTGTTTCTGCCAATTCAAGATTGATATTACTTTCTATAGGTTTTTCGTCTTGATATAGTTTCCATTGGTCTATATATCCAACCACCGCCTCAGCATAACACCACCATTCTTTTTCATCCATAATGTCGTCTTCCGCTGCTTGCGCCAATGAATGAATAACCGGCAGGGTTTGATTTAGCAGTTCTTCATCACCCAATACCTCCAATGCCTCATGTAGCAGCCATGCCGCTTCTATATCATGTCCGGGAGAAGTATGGGTGTTGGATGGTTGCCATTTCTCGTCAAAAAAGAGCATCAAGTGACCGGTTGCGGGATCAAAGATGCGGTTGGCAAAGATGTCGATGAGTGTGCGGAGTTGCTTTGTAATCCTTTCCTTTGTACCTTGTACATCGTCCCTTTGTACATTCTTTAAGACGCGATAAAGATTCGTGTAAGCTTCGAGCACATGGAGATGGGTGTTCATGGTGAAGACGCCGTTCTCGTCTTTTTCGGAGAGGCGCATGTCAGCTATCGGCTGCCAGTCGCGTGTGAGCGCCTCCACGTAGCCATTTTTACATTTACTTATTTTCTCATTATCCCATTTGTAGGCATGTGCTTCCAAATTCTCGAAGAGACGAATAGCGGCATTGAGTGCTTCCTGATTGTTGGTCAAACGGACATATTCCGCCAGACCATAGATAGCAAAAGCGATAGCGTAGGTCTGCTTCTTGGTGTCAAGCGGGGTACCATCGGCATTGAGCGACCAATAGACACCACCTTGTTCGCGATCGATAAACCGCTGCATGAGGTAGTCATAGGCTCTTGCTGCCAGTATGCGGTAAGGAGTATTATTCAGCACACGCGCAGCCGCAGCGAATGTCCATAGTATACGCGCATTGAGAACAGCTCCTTTCTCTGCATCCGGATGCAGTACATTATATCCGTCTATACGTCCGTAGAATCCACCCTGCCGGTAGTCCACCATCCGTTCCTGCCAAAAACGCAGAATATTGGTTTCGAGCAAAACTCTTGCTTCTGATTTACTAATCATTTTGTCTTTGAATTTTTAGTTGGGCATCAATCTCTGCCATCTTTGCCGTAGTGAGCGGATAGGACGATACCACAAGTACTGCGATGACACTCACAACTGCCGGAATGAAGGACATCAGGCATCGGAGGCAGAGAAGCGCAGAATCCGGCTGGGTGAAGGCTTCGCCTGTTTGTGGGTTTGAAATATAGCCGCAGGCGGCGAGAAGCCACAGAGCCGCTGAACCGCCGATTGCACCGCCAAACTTCTGCGCCATGGAGGACGAGGAAAAGATTAGTCCTGTGGAGGCTGTTTTGTATTCCTGCTCGGCATAGTCGGACACATCGGCATACATCGACCATACCAGAGGAGACATCACTCCCGTGAGCATAGAGATAAGTATCTGAGCGAGGAGCATGAGCCAGAAGCCGGTCTGCGAAACAGGAATAAAGAAGAACAACACCGAGAGTACACACAATGCGATATTGACAGCAATAAAGGTTGATTTCTTGCCGAACCGCGCAGCGATAGGCACGCAGAGTGCGACACCTATCATATTAGAGACCTCGCCTACAGCAAGGAACAAGCCGGCATAAAACAAGAACGACCATCGACCGATAGCCAGTTGCGCTCCGGCAGGTATGATGTCGGCGAAATAGTACGCTACCGTAGCACCGCGGACGGTGCAGAAGAGATTAAAGCAAAGGGCTGCACCGATGAGTATCCACCAGGGCTTGTTGCTCAATAGTGCCTTGAAATCCGAACCGATAGAGACTGTAGAGACTGTTTTCAGTTCTTCACGTGTGAGCGCAAAACAACAGATGAAGAGCACGAAGCAGGCAGACGCAATGACCCCCATCGCCCAGAACCAGCCCTGAGGCGTATTATAGCCGCCAAGGGCGTTGCAGAGCGGTTCCCATAGAAAGAGGGCGAGGAATGAACCGCCGTAAGCAAAGAACATACGGAAGGACGAATAGACTGTTTTCTCTTGTGAGTCTTCCGTCATTACACCCAGCATAGCACCGTACGGCACATTGATACCCGTATAAACGGTCATCATCAGGATATAGGTTACATACGCCCAAATAAGCTTGGCGGTGTACCCCCAATCGGGTGTAGTAAAGAGCAAGATGCCAGCGATAGAGAAAAGCGGTGCTACAAAAAGCAGATAAGGCCTATACTTGCCCCACCGCGTCTGCGTACGATCGGCTATAATCCCCATCATCGGATCGGAGACTGCGTCCCAGATACGCGTGACAAGGAGGATGATTCCGGCATCCTTGAGCGAGAGCCCGAAGATGTTACTGTAGAAGAACGGCAGGTAATAGGAAAAGACTTTCCAGAACATCGACGAGGACATATCGCCGAAACCGTAGCCTACATGGCGAAACCACTTGCTATTTGCCATTTTATCATTTACCATTTCTTTATTCACTTCGTTCATACGATCTGCTTTGCCGTATGGGTCCTTTATTTAGACATTGAGGCATTTTTTGCGACGAGGGCATTGATTTTCTCCACGGAAGCAGAGGTCGTCAAGCCATCCTCCGGAGTATTGAGGCAGTAGTCGAGGAGCCGGTCCACGGTAGTAGTAGCCACATGTAGACGGGTGTCCGCCGAAGCGTAGTAGATATACACCTTGCCGTCGCGTTCTATCCAGCCATTGGAGAAGGCTACATTCATCACATCTCCGATGTACTCGTTGCCTTCGGGCACAAGGAACCATCCACCCGGTCGGGCAATGACCCGTGTGGTGTCATCAAGGGCGGTCATATACATATAGAGCACATAACGGAGCCCGGAAGCGGTGGCACGCACGCCGTGAGCAAGGTGTAGCCATCCTTTGGCGGTCTTAATGGGTGCGGGGCCTTCCCCGTTCTTCACTTCATAGACGGTATGATAAGCGCGTGGGTAGATGATGCGTTCGTTGCGCACCTCAGCATGCGTGATATCGGGTGTGAGCGTCCAGCCTATGCCTCCGCCTTTGCCGGTATCGATAAAGCCGTCTTGCGGACGGGTGTAGAGGGCATACCATTTACCATTTACACATTTACCATTTACCATTTGCGTGCGGATAAACTCAGGGTGCAGCACCACATTACGCTGCTGGCAGAGGGACTTGAGGTCATCGAGCCGCTCCCAGTGAATGAGGTCTTTTGTGCGGGCTATGCCTGCGGCAGCCGTAGCGGCGGAGGTGTCGTAAGGTTTGGTCTCGTCGTGCCGCTCCACGCAGAAGATTCCGTATATCCATCCGTCCTCATGACGCGTGAGGCGCATGTCATAGACGTTCGTTGCGGGTGCGTTATTGCCGTCGGGCATGGTGACGGGTTCCGGCCAGAAACGCCAGTTGTCGATGCCGTTGGGCGATTGCGCTACCGCAAAGAAGGACTTACGGTCGGCTCCTTCCACACGCGCTACTACGGTGTATTTGCCTTCAAAAAGGATGGCTCCTGCATTGAGCACCGCGTTCATCATGATGCGCTGCATCAAGTAGGGATTGTCCTGCTCATTGAAATCATAGCGCCACTCCAGCGGCGTATGCTCCGCCGTGAGAATCGGGTATTGGTATTTGGTATATATTCCGTTTCCGCCTTCTATGGGTTCATTCGGACGGGAGAGCAGCGCCTCATGTGCAGCGCGGAGAGTTTGTATTTTATCTTTATAAGACATACGTATTATTTTCGATTTACAGATGTACGATGTACGATTCTGAGTTGGTTCATAAATATTTTGAAGTCTTCCGCTTCGGGGGTGCCCGGGAGCGGGAGGAAGTAATGGGAAGGAATATCCCAGGCGTTGCGCCAGACGAGGACGTATTCGATGTCCGGGTATTCACGCAGGAGCGGGAGGAGGACGGTAGTGTACCAGTGAGGGCACCGAAGCGCCTCGCAGCCGGTCTCTGTAAAAGCGAAGCGTTTGCCGTGCTCTTTTGCCATTCTTGCCGCAGCGTCTAACTGGCGGTGGGCACGATAGAGATAGTCCTCTGTGCCTTCGGCTCCGCCGTGGTGGTAGCAGTCGGTGCCAATGATGTCCACGTATTCGTCGCCAGGGTACCACTCTGCGGTCTCGCGGTATGCCCCTTCGGGCGTATCTTCATAGCGCGTCAGTTTGTCGGGAGAATAGGCGTATAAGATTTGAAAATTTGAAGATTTGGGAATTCGAAGATTCATATCATTGCGTGTCCATTGCCAGAGGGCGATATAGTCCTCCGCCGAGCCGGCTTCGCGTCCCCACCAGAACCAGTTGCCGGACTGCTCATGCCAGAGACGGACGATGAGTTGGTCGGGTTGGGTCTGGAGTGCCGCCACCTGCGCCACGAAAGCCGCGGCGCGTTCTATCCACACCTGCATGGTGTCATGCACGGCAGTAGAGGAATCGACGATTTGCGTAAGGCAGGGTGTGGTGTCCCACGAGTTACCGCCCGTGAGGGGGTTGCGGGCATGCCAAGAGAGCGTCACTTTACCGCCGCGCTCAAACTGACGGGCACACTCCTCTATCATGCGGGAAAAAGGCACCAAGTCGAGGTTACGTGCGTGGCACAGTTCAATACCGCCGATGTCAAAACCGATGAGATCAGGCCATTGACCGGTCACATCATAGATACACGAGCGTGTGTCGGTGTAAGCACTATCCGATAGGCGCTGCCAGTCGGAGCCATAGACGACATCGTCCTGGTGACCGAAGAGAACTCGCGGTTTGGTCGGCTGGCAAGCCGCGAGAAGGACGAGGGACAGAAGTACGATGTACGATTGATGTACGAAGGAAAATAAGGGTCTCATTTCAACTCAAAGATGCGGGAGGGGTAATCGATGTTATATTCCGTAGAGAGCGGAATCTCCAGTCCGACGGACATGAGGTAGGCGCCGGTGAAGGATTTGCCGTCTAACTCGCAAGGCTCGCCTTCTCCCCAAGCGTTTCGGTCATGGTGGTAGGCTACGCGGATGTTCTTCTCATGGAGCGTATAAGTGCGGTCGGGATCGAGACCTGCCAGACGGATGCGGCGGCTCGACTGCTTCATGAAGGATGATAGTCCGTAGGCGAAGAGAACGGCGTGGTCTTTGGTATCCGAGACGTACATGAGGGAAGCCACCTGCTGTCGTTCCACTACCGGTACGGGTTGATACGGAGATACCAGACGATAGAGGTTGCCGAGCTGGATGAGTTCGCGCATCTCTTTATAGTCGGCAAAAGCGATGGTACACTGGGCGCGTTCTTCATCGGTCATGTGCGCCGGCTGGAGCTCCATACCCAGGCGTCCCGACATCGCTACATCGCAACGGAACTTAATCGGTGTCGTGCGTCCGGTCATGAGGTAGGGAGAACCGCCAATGTGCTGCGCCATTGCGTTGGAGGGGAAGAAATACGAGGTGCCCCATTGGATATAGACGCGTTGGAGGGCGTCGTTGTTGTCTGATACCCAGAACTCGTCGAAATACGGCATGAGACCGTAGTTGGCGCGTCCGCCGCCGGAGGCGCAGTTCTGGATGACTACGTTCGGGTATTTTGCGCGGATGCGTTCGAGCGTCTTGACTAGCCCAAGATGGTAGTCCACATAGAGGTTAGAAGTCAGACCGTATGCACTGTTAGACCGCTTCGCTATTTGATCCAGATAGGGCGAACCGCAGTTCTGGATAGAGGCGTTGGCATCCCATTTGATATAGGAGATTTCGGGGTGTTTAGTGAGTAAGTCATCCACGATATTAAAAACAAAATCCTGCACCTTTGGGTTGGTCATGTCCAGCACCAGTTGGGTGCCGCCTCGTCCAAGTTTGAGTTCGCGGTTGCGTTCTTGCAGCACCCAGTCGGGGTGTTGTTCATAGAGTTCGGACAGGGTGTTGGTCGCTTCGGGTTCGATCCAAATGCCAAATTTGATATGCCGTTCTTTGGCTGCGTCGGTGAGGGCTTTCAGACCGTTGGGCAGCTTGCGGGTATCCACCACCCAGTCGCCGAGAGCGGCATTGTCGGAGTTGCGCTGGTACTTAGAACCGAACCAGCCGTCGTCCATGACAAACAGTTCTCCACCGAAAGCAGCGATGTCGTTCATCATCGCGAGGATGCGTTCTTCCGTGATGTCGAAATAGATACCCTCCCAGCTATTGAGGAGGATGTCGCGGGTGGCATTGCCGTTATGGAGCATGCCGCAAGTGCGTGCCCAACGATGGAACGCGCGGGAGACACCACCCATGCCTTCGTTTGACCATGTATAAGCCAGATGGGGCGTAGAGAAGACTTTCTTCGGCTCCAATACATACTCGGACGCCATAGGGTCTATACCGGCATAGAAATGAAAACCTTTCTCGTCGGTGGCTGCTACACGGAGTTCGAAGTTACCGGACCAGCAGAGCGCCGCACCGAGCACACGTCCGTAGTTCTCTTGGGGTACGCCGTCTAGCGCAATCATTACTTCGGGTGCATCCAGATGTGCATTACGCGCGCCATCGGAGTTGCGGATAGATTTCACGCCACGCGTGAGACGTTCGACGGTAGGCACACCTTCCGCCGCCCAGTTACCATGCAGATGCAGCAGGTGAGGGTCATCGCCCTCAATAGGCAGATAGCCGCTGTCAAAGCGTTGCAGACGCACGGGTTTCTTCTCGGTGTGCGAGATCTCGTACCATGTCTCGGTGATGTCCACGCTTTTCCATTTCCGCACATGGATGGTTACATAAAACGGCTGCACTATATCTTTGGTGGCGATCACCGTCTCCTTATACTGCGGATTGTCGATATAGGTTGTGTCCTGCGGTCTCAGTTGCAGACTCTGGTCGCCGTCGGCGTGCTGCACGAGGAGCGCCGGGAGATGGATATGGTCGATGTCACCGAAGGTGGGTAACAACTCTATGGCATGCAACTGCACGCCCGCCAGAAGGCAGGCGCACAGCGCAAGAAGTATCGATTTGGCTGTTTGCATAGGGGTTATTCTACTTGTCCCATTACATTATATGTCTTGTTGTCACGCAGGATAATGAGTCGTCCGTTGCGGAGGCTCTTCACGGCATTGGCATTGGCATTAGTATTGTCAATAGCGGTTGCAGGGCCGGGATTTGGTTTTGCCTCTAAATAGGTATTCAGAGAAGTGATAACCAGCCAACGAGCTACCAAGATGATGTCTTTACCTTCTTCTTTTAACTTGGTTACATCATCTAAAGTTAGAACTTTATGATATGTGCCTGCTACATTAGTCCACTTGTCAATAATGTTGTCTGCATAGTTATATCGTAGCACGCAGGCGTGTCCCCACTTATTACTGAGCGTATCTGTGAGATTTTTACACTCAATACTTATTATATCACCTTCTTTTAAGTCAGAGAAAATTTGTTTTTCTAAAGGATTACTTTGTATCCAATCTGCATTTCCGCCAAGTGCTCCCGTCCAGAGTGCTTTCTTATAAAGTAACTCCACTTTATTAAATGTAAAGTTCTCACCTGTAACATTGAATCCGGTTGTTTTCAATGAGTCAACGGCTTGCTTAGTTAATGTAAAATAAAACACTCCGGTGGCTGTCACGTTATGTTCATCATACGAGCCCATTGTTTGATAATGATAAGATTGCAGGGTAATACGACCTTTTTTATCGTTAGTGTTATCCACGGCGGTAATTGTTAAAGCGATAACATCTCCTTCGGATGCAGTTGACAATACAGTGTATTCGGATACAGCAAACCGCTTTGAGTTCCACGATCCAACATTATGGGCATTTCCGTTCCAAACAACTTCTGCGTGACTTGTCGCAGTAAACATTAGTAAGATGCTAAAGATAGAAACTACTTTTTTCTTAGCCCCAAGGGTACGATTAATTACATTGATCATATTCGTTAAATTTTATTTGTTAGTTATATTTTTTTGACTATTGATTGTGACTGGTCATTTTACCGTAAAACTACCAATGCGCCGTTGGCGTTGTACTCCACACCGTTGCGGATGATAATAAGTTGTCCGTTGCGAAGAATTTTGGAAGCCTCTCCCCAACCCTCCCCTGAAGGGAAGGGAGTATTTTCCACGCCGAAGGTGGTGTCTTTAGGTTTGCCGATGACGATGCGTGTAGCATGGTAGCCTTGTCCGCGGATGACGAGACCATGGTCGGCAATATCCTGTGCTATCTCATCGGTTGCGACTTTGTAGGCGAAGAAGGAGGTGTGGTTGGTAACAGCAAGGTCAGTCCAAGACCATTTATCTCCGGCTTTATAGGTAAGAGCGAACTGTGCTCCTTCGATCGCATCGGTGTAATAGATCTTGATACTGTCATTTTTGGCAAGCCCTGCCAACATATCCTGTTGCACATTGTAGGTATCGAATTCTTCACCCGGGTATTCCTTCGGATTCCACGAGATAGCGGTGTTTCCGGTCCAGACGGTTTGGTCTTCATATTCTTTGGTTTCGGGCTGTGGTTCGGGATCATCGCCCGGCTCTTGGTAAGGCAGGAGTTGCAGTTTGGTCACGGTACAGAGTTTGCCCTGAATGGTCAGACCAGAAGATTTGATATTGGCAATGAGGTCAGCATCAGCCACGGCATAACGATAAGTGCCTGCTGCAGTCAGCGACTCCCAGTTCGTACCGGGAATAGGAGTCCATGGATTGTTAGCAGCGATATTGATTTGGCAATAGGAGTCGGTGAGATCGGTAATGGTGATTGCGATAGAGTCGTTGAGCGCCAAGTTTTGCAGTTTGGTAGCATCGATGCCAAAGCCGTCATTTCCCTCTGCACCCAGCACTTGCGTTCCTTCCCATAGTGTTTCTGCAACGCGGTCGGTCGGTTGGGGCTCCGGGTCTTGTGTTTCGGGATCTTGGTCTTCGGTTACCAATGTGACTTTGCTAATGAGGCTGCTCTCCCCTTGATAGATATAGATATTCTTTCCCGAGAAAGCTGTAATGTCTTCTTGCGTGAAGGTCAGGTCGAAATGGTCTTCGCCACCGTTGACCCACGGCCATTGTGAGTTGAGTGAGGGGATAGCGGTCTCGGACCAGTCAGGTGCACCTTTGTAGCAGATTTTGAAGTTCGCGCCGGACTCAGGCACAGAGAGATAGATACGGAGGGTGTCGCCTGCGTTGAAAGAAGCGACGGTCTCGCTGTTGATTTCCACACCATCGGTGTAGGTTGATTCCCACAATGTGGTCTCCGCTGCGGAGAGGGAGATGAAAGGTACAAAGGTACAAAGTACCAAGTACAAGGCATAATGGAGCTGTTTTTTCATAATAGATAGTAATTTAATAATTAATATTGTTTATTGCCATCCCGGGTTATTGGCGGTGATGGCGGAGTTGGTATTGAGTTCCTGCACGGGGAGGGGGAAGAGGAGATTACGGGATGTGCGGGATTTATTGACGCCTGAATCGTCTGTTCCTCCGATGGCATTCATGGCATCGAGGTAGATGCCCCATCGAAGGAGATCCCATCGTCTGTCTGCTTCGCACGCGAGTTCTTTGGCACGTTCCTCGATGATCGCCGAGCGGCGGAGGGTCTGGGTAGAGAGTGCTTTTGTACCTCCCATGGAAGCGCGTTCGGCATTAGAACGTGCGCGTACTTTATTGAGTTGAGCGATTGCGTCACCCGGTTTGCCCAGTTCGTTGAGTGCCTCGGCGTAGATAAGGACGACATCTGCAAGGCGGAGGAAAGGCCAGTTGGCATCGGCGTTATCAATCGCGTTGTCCGTCACGTCTTCGTATTTGGTGGTGAAGGCGAGGCATTGGGCGTCGGTGGAATAGTAGTAGTTCACGCCGTCGGCGAAGATGCCTGAAGGGTCTTTGACCCAGTCGCCGTTGAGGTTACGACCCGTAGCCATAATGGTGTATTCATCATCGTAGGGATAATAGAAGCCGGAGTTGGACTCGCGCTGAGTGTAGTTGCGCCAGCGGTGGCGGACCCCTTTGGTAATGCGATAGTCGTCATGATCGAAGAGGTCATACCAGTGGCGCGTGCAGCCCGTCCAACCACCCGACTGGATGAAGTCGGAGCCGGTCGCTGTCATATAGCCCTCATACTGGGTGTGGACAGAGGTTTTGTAGGTAGCATCTCCTGAGACCGTTCCTACGGAGAAAAGAAACTCGGAAGCATTCGCGTTGGCTTTGGTCCAGAGGACGGAATAGTCGGACAGTTCGTACATACCGAACGTACCATTGAGCAGTTCCTCCGCCCAGTCGGCAGCCTGCTGATAGAGTTGGAGCGGGTCAAGCGACTCATAGCCGGGAACCGTTTGTTTGGTAAAGGTAAGGTTTTGCAGCGGTGCATAGCGTTTGGTGCCATTGACCATTGTATAAGGAGCACCTGTACGGACTATAAGCTCCGTTCCCGCCGGCATGGCATAGGCTGCTTCGGTGGCATAGACTTTGGCGAGCAATCCTGCAGCCGAGCCTGCGGACACATGTCCAGCACGATAAGCTTCGTCGGTGTTCTTGTAGAGCATACGGGTAGCTGGTTCGAGCAGACCTATGATATGGTCATAAATCTCTGTAACCGGTTTGCGAGGCTGGTTGCGGTCAAAGGTCTCCTTCTCGGGCTGGATAGGCACTTCACCGTAGGCGCGAACAAGGAGAAAATAAGCGAAGGCTTTCTGGAAACGCAGTTCACCCAAGGCGTTGTTCTTATAAGCAGATGAGATATTCTTCATTTCTGAGATATATCGTTCCGCCGTATTAGCGCGCCCGATAAGTCCGTAGCAACCTTTCCATAGCGCATCGGTAAGATCGGGTTCTCCTTGGAAATTACCTGCACCGAACGTACCGAAGAGCCAGTCGGGACCCGAGATATAATCTGCATCGAACTCCAACATCCTCGGGAAATAGCCCCAACAGAACATGTCGTAAATCCATTTGGAATAAACCCCTGTTACGAGTTGGTCGCATGCTTCTTCGCTGTCGCCGAGTTGGGCGGGCGTAATGAGGGAGTCGGGGTTTTCTTCTATCCATGAGCAGGAAGGCAGCGCGAACGCGCTGACCGCTAAGGCTATAAGACCGGCTAAAAACAGCCTGTTGGACCGCTTTGCTGTAAGACCGTTCTTTGAACTATTAGATATATTCTTTCTCATAACTATTTCTCCTTTCATTAGAATATAAAGTTCATACCGAGGCTATACGTTCGTGCAGAGGGGTAGGAATAGGAGTCTACGCCCGGGCATGCAGGATTGTTGCCGGCGGCATTGACATCGGGTTCAAACCACGAGTAGCGCGTGAAAGTCCAGGCATTGTTGACGGTGAAGTTGAAGTTGATCTTCTGGAGCCACTTGGCGGGGTTGTTCCAGTCGTAAGAGAGGGTGATATATTTGATTTTGAGGAACGAGCCATCCTCTACATAGCGGTCGGAGACAAACCATGTGCGGGTATAGCCGGCAGTAGGTTTGGGCCAAGTGGCAGTAGTAGCCGTCTGCGGTGTCCAGCGGCCTTCGTAAGCCGTCTTGGTGATATTACCGATATTGGACATGGTGATGTCCGTGAGGTTATAGTTGAAGATGTCATTACCATGTGAGCCTTGCAGCATGAAATTGAGGGAGAGTCCTTTCCATGATAGGCGCGAAGTAAGCGAATAGGTGAAATCCGGATTCGTGTTGCCGATGATAGTACGGTCGGCTTCCGTAATCGAGCCACTACCGTCGAGGTCTGCGTAGATAATCTCGCCCGTAGCAGGGTCGATGCCTTCTTCTTTGTATCCATAGAGGGTACCGATAGGACATCCGTTGCGCTGCAGGAACACTTGGTCTGCTTTGGACCAGAGCGCCGTAGCGTACTGGTCTCCGTTGAGCCCGCCGATGCGGTTACGGTTAAGGGAGAAATTGGCATCGAGAGTCCATTTCCAGTTGCGGATGTCGATTGCGACAGCAGAGAGGGATAGTTCGAAGCCTTGATTGATGACCCATCCGGAGTTAATCATCATCTGGCTGAAACCGGATGAGGACGGAATAGTTACATTCTGGAGCAGGTCGCGGGTCTTTTTCCAATAATAATCGAGGGTGAGATTAACGCGGTTGTTCGCGAAACCAATATCTATACCTGCGTCGGCTTGGTCTGTTGTCTCCCACCGAAGATCCGGGTTGGTCGGTCCGCGCCAGTCAATCATCGCTTCACCTGACTCCAGCATACCCGCGTAAGGATAGTTGGCTGCATCAAAGACGGTGAGCGTGCGATAGGCACCGATGGCTTGATTACCTGTCTCGCCGAAGGAGACACGCCATTTCCAGTTGGAGAGGACATCCTGCGACTGCATCCATTCCTCGTCTATCATGCGCCAAGCGAACGCACCGGAGAAGAAAGGCGCCCATTTATTTTGGGCAGCAAACGAGGACGAGCCGTCCACACGGACCGAAGCCGTGAAGAGGTAGCGCCCCATGAGGGTGTAGTTGACACGGGCGAGGTAAGATTCCAGCGATTGGACCGTCTTGGAGCTTTGTAGCACCGCCTTATCCAGTGCCAATGCCATATTCGCATCCTTGGTGAGGTCGTTTGGAAAATTGGTAGCGGTCATGGACTCGTTTTCTCCCCATCCGCGTTCGAAAGTGACACCGAGCACCGCATTAATACTGTGTTTCTCGTTGAACTTGTGATCGAAGGTGAGCAGGGTCTCGGAAGTAAGCGATTTCCAAATAGAGGACGCTTTGCCCGCTTTGCCGTTATAGGGTGCTTTGCCTTCTTGCGTATGGCGGTCGTAGTATGTAGAGCGATGCCCGTCGTTATAGCCAAGACCGAGGTTCTGGCGCAGCTTGAGCCACGGCCGGATAGTAAACTCCAAGAACGAAGAAGAGAACCACGATATCTGTTTGAGTTCGTCTTTAGCACCATTGACATAGTTGAGCGGGTTAGCAGCCAACCAGTTCAGTTCATCCAACTGCTCAGTCTGGGCATGGGGTCCATAAGTAGGCGGGAAGATAAGCGATGAACGGATAATACCCGTGTTCTCAGAGTTAGTGCGCTGGAAATTAGTGGTTGCGTTGGTGAAGTGCTGCGAGGTGCCTATCTCCAGCCATTTGGTGATGTGCCAAGCGGTGTTGATAGAGAGACCGTAGCGTTTGTAGCCGGTATTCTTGATAATACCCGTCTGGTCGGCGTAGGAGCCGGAGAAGGAGTAGTAGCCTTTGTCGGTGCCGCCGGAGACTGCGGCATTGTACTCCTGCGACCAACCGAGTTGGTAAATCTGCTGTTGCCAGTCGGCACCCGACACTTCATCCATATTTCCATATTGGTCGGTGCGGAGACCGGGGTTGAGAAAGTCCTCCGGCGAGGGGTTGTATGAGCCATGTTGGTAATCAAAGGCACCGCCTATATAGGGATAGTCCCACTCGCCTCGGTAGGGGTCACGCTGCGATCCCCCTTCGTAGAGACGGCTGTTGGCTGCCGCTTCGTTCTGGTAGAGGGCGTAATGGTAAGCATCCAGCATCTCCACCCTGCGGGCAATCTGCTGCACCGAGCCTTTGATATTGAGTTCCACCTTAGGTTTGCCTTCTTGCCCTTTGCGGGTGGTGATGATGACTACGCCGTTGGCACCACGCGAGCCGTAGATAGCAGTAGCCGAAGCGTCCTTGAGCACCTCAATCTTCTCAATGTCGTTGGGGTTGATCATCGAGAGGGGGTTCTGCGAAGTATTCTGCCCATCGTTGGCTCCGGAAGAAGGCACTCCGTTGGGGTCTGTGCCGAAAGGAATACCATCCACGATATAAAGGGGCTGCGAGGAAGTAGTGAACGAGTTGGCACCGCGTACAGTTATACTCACTCCGGATCCCGGAGCTCCGTCGGAAGACTTGACATCAACACCGGCTATTTTGCCTTCAAGGCTCTGTGCCACATTCATTTGACCACCGGACATGATATCCTCAGATTTGATTTGGCTGACCGAACCGGAGATGTCGCGTTTTTTCATCGTACCATAACCGACAACCACCACTTCGTCCATTAGTTGGGCATCCTCCATAAGCGTTACTTCCACCGAGGTCTTGCCTTTGATATTCACCACTTGGGTCTTATAACCCACCATAGAAATCTGGAGAATGACCTTGCCGTCCGGCACTTCGATTGTGAACCGGCCATCAAAATCCGTGACCGTCCCCACCGTAGTACCGGGCACTATGATAGAGGCTCCAATGGCGGTCTCATTGTTCGTCCCGTCCATGACCAAACCGGTTACCGTCGTCTGGGCCGTTAATAAGGTACTAAGGGACAAAGTACAAAGAACAAAGGCTATACGAAGGAGTCCTGTGCGATGTACGAAGGATGTGTTTTTCATATTATTGAGCGGATATTAGTTCTATTTTGGTAAGCGTGAATCCCACTCCGGTTACGATCAGTCCGCGGGTCTTGACCTGATCGAGCGCCACGGGGTCAAACAGATAGACCACATCGGTTCCGTCTAACGGATACCAGACAGGTTCTGTGGCTCCTGTTATCTCCTGCCAACGTGAGTTGCGGATGGATAGTTGCGCCTTAGTGCCAGATGCCACTGCGGTTTGGTCCAATGTGTAGGAAATAACGAGCACATCGTTCTCCGTGGATTCCTGGAAAGGCGCAGCGGTCAGGGACAGGTTTCCGCTCCAGTCGGCAGGAAAGGCTTTCTCTCCGCGGAAGAGTTCGCCGGGCTGCAATTGGTATTCGCGCGGTGCGCGCTGAACATCCGTGAGATCTTCGCTCACCTCACCCGTCTGGCGGACAATACCGATCTTCTCCAGCCGGTAACTTTTGCCTCCCACACGCATAGCGGTCTGCGAACCGTAGCCCGCCAGTTGCAGCTTCAAGAGCGGTGCCCGGTCATAAATAAACCACGTGACTCCGTCTTCTCCCACCGGCATGCCATCTACAGACGGAGCGAGGGCATTCCATGTGAAATCCATCAGTTTGGCAGCTGCCCCCTCTTGAACCTTGCTGACATGAAGGCGCAAGCCGTCCCCTTCTTGCAGGCTCTCGAAACATCGTCCGGGGATCTCCGCTGAGGCAGACCAGTCGGCTTTCATCGTTACCGCCGGACCGGACCAGACTATCGTCTCTTCATAGTCCGAAGCCTCGGAGAGCGTGACCCGCAAGATGCGATAGTCATGTCCGCCGAGGATAACACCGTACGTGCGCGCGATATTTAATATGGAGTCAGAGAGCGTCATTCGGAAAGGACCGGCAAAACTGAAACAGCCGTATTCGGGTGCCACACCCTGCCAAGTTTTGGGGTGTTGGAACGCAGCCTGAGCCATTCCTTTTGCATGATCGTTATAGACGGTGAGCACATCGCCGGCTTTGGCAGAAGCGAAATGGCGCGGCTCGATAAGGATATTATCTTTCCACGCCTTGCCGATCGTCTTCGGTCCGAGAAGGATGGTGCGCTCAAGTGACAAAGCCACCAAGGACCAAGTGCCAAGGAGAACTGTAAATATGTATTTATACGCGCGCATGTTTCTATAAATTTAATAGTCTTTTCATTTCCTCGCGGTCGATGACGAGACCGGTGTTGAACGCGTCTTTCCACCACGCCTCTCCGGCGAAGCGGTGCTCATCGGAGGTGCCGGCGTTATAGTCATAGTCATACCAGGTCATGAACCAGCTCCAGCGGCTGCCTTCCCCCCATATAGCAGACCACATCGACATATCCACTTCGTCGCCACTGCCGCATTCGGCGAGGGTGATCAATTTGTTTGGATACTCTGCTTGCAGCTGCTTGTATTCCTTGGCAAGCGGGTATTGAAGCGCGTAGTAGTTATCGCGACCGACCACGTCCACTACATCGTCACCCGGATACCAATCGCGGTCGTTCATCTGCGAATTCCAGACCCAGATGAGGTTGTTGAGTTTATGATAATTGACCATTCGGTTGTATAGGAAACGCCAGAGGGCTTTGTATGCCTCAGGGCCTTTGGCTCCCCACCAGAACCAAGCGCCGCCACCGCTGAACTCCGTAGAGTTGCCTGCCGCCTCGTGAAGCGGACGCCAGATAACAGGAATGCCGCGTTTCTGCATCTTCTTCAGGTAGCCAGCCACTTGGTCTATATCATGAATCATACGCTTGTATTCAGCGGAAGAGGGATCGCTCACTTTCTCCGGATCAAAAGAAGTTTCGCCCGGCTGCGACCCCGGCGAGCAGGTGTAGTTAGTGCCGTTGTTCGCCGGTACCTGCCAATGCCACATACAGCCTACTACCCCACCGGCATTGTACCAGTCGGTAACAGGCGTAAGGTCGCTGTAATCGAGCCATCCGCTTTTATTTACATCTTTGGAAGCATGGATATTGATGAAATCAAATACATTAAGCGCCGGATACTTACCCGTCCACTGATATACATTCTCGGCCTCACGCGTGTTCCAGTCCACATTCGCGACCACGCCGCTCATTGCACGTTTGCCATATTCGGAGCAGAGCACCGCCCACAGCCGCTGCACCTCCGGCGTAGCGTTCTTATTACATAACACGTATGACGAAACCGGCTGCACCTCAGGCTCTTGTGCCTGCGTACAACCTGCCATCAGAAGCAAAAAACTGAATAGAAAAGATCCGTGTCTCATGGTAATTAGTGTTTTCGGGTGCAAAATTACTATAATTTTTGCGAACCTACTGACACAATTTTTGCAGACACTGACACTTTGCTAAATAATCACCTTTTTTTTGACATACCGTTCGCGAAATTCCGATGGCGAACACCCTTTACGATTTCGGAAAAGACGGTTGAAATTACTGAGTGTGTTAAACCCGCAGATATATGCCACTTCGCTCACCGGCGTAATCGTATCTATCAACATCCGCGCCGCGTGTCCCAGACGGATATCCACAATGAACTCCGCCAGCGTCTTCCCCGTCCGTTGTTTGAAGAAACGTGAGAAAGCAGACGGGGACATTACAACCATTTTACTGAGTTGTTCCAGTCGTAGTTCCTCCGCATAATGCGCACGGATATACGTCTCCACTTTACGCACACGGCGGCTCTCGCTGCTCTCCGCCACCTTGGCAAAAGAAGAGGAAGCCAAGGTGCGCGCCTCCGTGCAAGTGGACAATTCATACAGGATTGTAAACAACTCATTTACAGCCCAGAATCCCTCCAAACTGCTCAGTTTGGTCAGACGTGGATATACCTGCATAATTGCCGATTTTGGGAACGCCATTCCCAACTGCGCCCGCTCAAACATAGTCTTGATAGAGGCAAACGGATTCGTCTCGAAAATCCCCGTATGGAAATCCAAATAGAACTGTACGGTGATCTCATGAATGTCTTTACTATTGCATTCTCCTTGTGCCCATTGATGTTCCAACTGAGGTGAGGAGATTAGCACCAAGTCAATATCATCTGTCAACTCATCGCTGTCGCCTACTATCCGCCTGCACCCGCGCGCGTTCTCTATAAAATTTAATTCAAAAAGATCATGCTTGTGTAACGGGAAGTCATACCCGGTCTTATGCCTGTCTGCCACAAACATAAAATCATGCTCTCCTAACGGAGTGATCTCTTGTAAAATGCCGTTATCTTCTTTAGAGTTCATGCTATACTATGGTTACAAGCAACGTCAAAAAAGTGTAATTTTATGCAAAGATACTGCTTTATTTGCACATACGCAAGTTTTAGGGCAGAAATCTGTCAAAATACATCGTTTTGTAAGCAAAGTGAAGAAAAATAGTAAAGGTATAGCAAGGGTATAGTAAGGGTATACGATTAGCGCGAGCTTGGCCGGCTTTGGTTACACCCGAATTTAGCACGTGTCGGGCAGACCTTCGACGTTTGAGTCCTTGTGCAAAAACATGACGCAAAGACGAAGGGTACTTCGAGTTCTGCTTTTGCCATGGTGGTGTTTTTCTATTTAGGGTGTACGGAAAATAAAAGACTGCCTGACGATGAAGTCGGGCAGTCTTGAGACCCTCTAAAGACCCTCCCTGCCCCTCCCTTAAAGGGAGGGAACTTTTTACTTAAAGGGAGACTTAGAGGTTGTTTACTTCTCCCAGTTGGTCTGGAGCATGCGTTGGTACGAGCGGTAGCGCCATTGTGCGTTCTCTTGCGCAGCAGCGAAGAGTTCAGCCGCCTCGTTGGGATACTGCTTCATGACGCTGGCGAAGCGCACCTCACCCTTGAGATAGTCTTGGAACTTATCCCACTGCGGCTCTTTGGAGTCGAGCGAGAACGGGTTCTTGCCCTCTGCCTCGAGTGCGGGGTTGTAGCGCCAGAGGTGCCAGTAGCCGCATTCAACAGCCTTTGCCTCCTCGGCTTGGCTCTTGCCCATGCCTGCTTTCAGACCGTGGTTGATACACGGAGCGTATGCAATCACGAGCGACGGTCCGGGGTAAGCCTCTGCCTCGCGGATAGCCTTCAGCGTCTGCGCTTGGTCTGCACCCATCGCAATCTGAGCCACATAGACATAGCCGTAGGTGGTGGCAATCATACCGAGGTCTTTCTTGCGCACGCGCTTACCCATAGCGGCGAACTTCGCGATAGCGCCGAGCGGAGTCGATTTAGAAGCCTGACCACCGGTGTTGGAATACACCTCGGTGTCGAGCACGAGGATGTTCACATCTTCGCCGGAAGCGATCACATGGTCGAGACCTCCGTAACCGATGTCGTAGGAAGCACCGTCGCCACCTACAATCCACTGGCTGCGTTTTACGATATGGTCTTTGTACTTGAGAATCTCTTGGCAGGTGTCGCAGCCGCATGCCTCGCAAGCAGCTACCATCGGCTCATAGAGACGGTTGGTAACCTCTGCGCTCTGCGGGTTAGCGAGCCACTCGGTGAACATAGCCTTCAGTTCCTCGGTGCAGCACGAGCACTCCAAGCCTTTCTTCATCAGGTTAGCGAGACGCTCGCGAATCTTGCGGTGCGCAATCTGCATACCGAGACCGTACTCGCAGAAGTCCTCGAACAGGGAGTTAGACCAAGCCGGACCGTGTCCCTTGTCGTTGGTGGTATAAGGAGTGGAAGGCACGGAGCCGGAGTAGATGGAGGTACATCCGGTAGCGTTTGCCACGATTTCGCGGTCGCCGAAGAGTTGGCTGATGAGTTTCAGATACGGGGTCTCACCGCAGCCGGAGCATGCGCCGGAGAACTCAAACAGCGGCGTAGCGAACTGCGAGTTCTTCACATTGGATTGGATGTCCACGAGCGATTGTTTGCTCTTTACGTTCTCTACGCAGTAGTTCCAGTTAGCAGCCTCAGCCTCTTGTCCCTCGAGGGGCACCATAGAGAGTGCCTTGCCGAGTTTCGGGTTGCCCGGGCAGACATCCACGCAGTTGCCGCAGCCGAGGCAGTCCATCACGCCCACTTGCATGCGGAAGTGCATACCCTTAAGCGCAGCGGGTGCTTTCATCTCGCGCGTAGCGCCGTTGATACCCTTTACCTCCTCTTCGTCCATCACGAACGGACGGATACAAGCGTGAGGACAAACATAAGCACACTTGTTGCACTCGATACAGTTGTCTGCATTCCATACGGGTACGAAAGCGGATACACCGCGCTTCTCGTACTTCGCCGTACCTGCGGGCCATGTACCGTCCTCAATGCCCTTGAAGGCGCTGACGGGCAGCAGGTCGCCGTCTTGTCCGTTGATAGGACGAACGACATTGGTAACGAACTCGGGCTCGTTGCCGAAGTCGGGCTTAGCGTCTGCGCCGAGGTTGCTCCATGCGGGGTCAACAGCCAATTGCTTGTACTCGCCGCCGCGGTCAACAGCAGCGTAGTTCTTGTTCACCACATCCTCGCCCTTCTTGCCATAGGACTTCACGATGAAGTGCTTCATCTCTTCTACAGCCTTCTCTACGGGGATAACCTCCGTGATACGGAAGAATGCCGATTGGAGGATGGTGTTGGTGCGGTTGCCCAAGCCAATCTCTTGTGCAATCTTAGTTGCGTTGATATAGAATACCTTAATGTCGTTGTCAGCGAAGTATTTCTTCACTTTGTTCGGCAGGTTCTTAGCCAATTCCTCGCCTTCCCAGATGGTGTTCAAGAGGAAGGTGCCGCCCTTCTGCAAGCCGCGGGTAACATCGTACATGTGCAGATAAGCCTGTACATGGCATGCGACGAAGTTCGGGGTAGTAACGAGGTAAGTGGAGTGGATAGGCTCGTCGCCGAAGCGGAGGTGCGAGCAGGTGAAGCCGCCGGATTTCTTTGAGTCGTAAGAGAAATAAGCCTGGCAGTACTTGTCGGTAGTGTCGCCGATGATCTTCACGGAGTTCTTGTTAGCACCTACGGTACCGTCTGCGCCCAAGCCGTAGAACTTCGCTTGGAACATACCCTTGCCGCCCATCGCAATCTCTTCGCCTACGGGCAGAGAGGTGAAGGTAACATCGTCGTTGATACCCACGGTGAAGTGGTTCTTCGGGCAGGGGAGAGCGAGGTTCTCGAAGACAGCCAGCATCTGTGCGGGGGTAGTGTCGTTGGAGCCCAAGCCGTAGCGGCCGCCTACCACGAGGATGTTGTTCAAGCCGAGTTCGTCGAGTGCGTCTTTCACATCAAGGTAGAGCGGTTCGCCGTTAGCACCCGGCTCTTTCGTGCGGTCCAGCACGCATATACGCTTCACGCTTGCAGGCAGCGCCTCTTTCAGGTACTTCAGCGAGAACGGACGATAGAGGTGTACGTTGATCATACCCAACTTGTTGTTGCCTTTGGCTGCCTCGTAGTCGATAACCTCGCGGATAGCCTCGCAAGCAGAACCCATACAGATGATGATGTTCTCTGCGTCAGCAGCACCATAGTAGTTGAACGGACGATACTTACGACCGGTGCTCTCGGAAATCTTGTCCATGTAGTCGCTCACCACGTCTGCCACGCCATCGTAGTAGGGGTTGCAGCTCTCGCGGTGTGCGAAGAATACATCGGGGTTCTCTGCCATACCGCGCATCACAGGACGCATTGGCGATAGTGCGCGCTCGCGGAACTCCTGCAATGCCTGCATGTCCACCAGCGGACGAAGGTCTTCCATGTCCACTACCTCCACTTTCTGATACTCGTGCGAAGTGCGGAAACCATCGAAGAAGTTCAGGAAAGGCACGCGGCTCTTGATGGTAGCCAAGTGAGCCACACCTGCCAAGTCCATCACCTCTTGCACGCTGCCCTCTGCCAGCATAGCAAAGCCCGTCTGACGGCATGCCATCACATCCTGGTGGTCGCCGAAGATACAGAGCACGTGGCTTGCCAAGGTACGAGCCGATACGTGGAATACGGTCGGAATCAACTCACCGGCAATCTTGTACATGTTCGGAATCATCAGCAAGAGACCCTGCGAAGCGGTGAAGGTGGTAGTGAGCGCACCCGCGTTCAGCGAACCGTGTACTGCACCGGCAGCACCGCCCTCAGACTGCATCTCTTGTACCATAACAGTCTCGCCGAACATGTTTTTTCTGCCGGCAGCTGCCCACTCGTCCACGTTCTCTGCCATGGGCGATGACGGAGTGATAGGATAGATGGCTGCCACCTCGGTAAACATGTACGCGATATGCGCAGCAGCAGCATTACCATCACAGGTCATAAACTTTTTCTCTTTCATGTTTGTGAATGTAATTTATAAAGTTGGTTTATAGTTAAAAATCTGAGTAATCGGAATTTTCTGAGTATTCTTAATTAATCCGAGCATGCGCCCTCTTAATTCTTAATTCTTAAATTCTTAATTAATACAGCAATCCCATCATCCACAGGGGTATAAAGTTGCCTTTTCCTATTTCTATATCCCCCACAGCGCATGGTCGGATGTTGTCGCGAGCGGGTAGGATACCCTTCACATCGAAATAGTATTTTCCATCGACCACAAACATCGCGTTGCGCTCTGTGGCATTCACCTTGTGGCAGCCGTGTAGGCTGCAATAGAAATAGGTCTCGCATACCGACTGCCAGTCGGGGTCGCGTGTAACATCCATAAAAGCCACATTCGTGTTCTGCATATAGACTCTTGTAGGCTTCATTGGGAAAGACTTGTCTTCCATATAGAGCAGGTTCAGAAGACGAGCGTCTTTCAAGTACTTGATATAGTTCATCGTTGTAGCGCGCGATAACCCTATTTCCTCGCTTATGTTGCTGATATTCAGCGCACAGGGCGTCTCCCGAAGCATGATATAGAGCAGGCGTCGCAATTTGGGCAAACAAGCTACATCAATCTGCTTTATCATCAGCACATCCACCTCTAACATCATGTTCATCGTCTTGAGCAAGTCCGCCTCGAAGTTCTTCGCCTCAAGGTAAGAGGGGAAATAGCCGTGGTGCAGATAATCCTTAAAGTATTTCAGCGGCTGCACTTGCTCGCATATCTCGTGCGCTATGGAAGCGTGGGATTTCACGATTTCTTCCAGCGTGTATGCTCGTAGTTTGAGCCCTTTCTGCAGGTTCAGATATTCACGGAACGAGAACCCGCGCAGGTTGTACATCTTCACTATCGCTGCTATGTCGCGATTTTCCTCTATGAGTCTCATCACCGGAGAGGCAGAGAAGACGATATGGAGCGACTTGTATTTGTCGTAGCACTTGCGCAACTCTTTCGACCAATTGGGATATTTGAACATTTGGTCTATTAGTAGCGTATGTCCGCCTGCTTTTACAAATGCGCCGGCGAACTCTACGAGCGAGTGCTCCGTGAAATAGAAGTTGTTCAGATTGACATATAGACAGGGTTTGTGTGGCACGGGTGCTTTCCGCTTTCTGCCAGACGACTCCATCTGCATTTGCAACTCTTTATCTTTTGCTTCAATCTCTTTTGCGCGGGCGAGCAGAAAGTCAGTTTTTCCTACACCACGACCGCCCTTGATGGCTATCAAACGGGCGCTCCAATCAATCTCATCCATCAGCAAGCGGCGGATGGGAGCGTCGTTATGCGCAACTAAATAGTCGTGTACTCGGAAGAAAGCGTCTAACATAGTATCGTGGTCAGAATTGTCCATAGTAGGTCTCGAAATTTGAGTGCAAAGATACGGCTTTTTTTTCAAATTTGCAATATCTACTTTGCATTTTTCGTAAAAAAAGTTCACTGTAACCAATTTTTCTCCATTTCCGAACAATTCTTCTACGCAAAAAGAAAGAGACAATCTAACAAAGTTAGACTGTCTCCCGCAAATCCTGCAATAGGATTACTTGCTGATAGCGCCGCTGGGGCATACATCTGCGCAAGTACCGCACTCGGTACATACTTCGGGGTCAATCGAATAGTGCTCACCCTCGGAGATAGCACCCATCGGGCATTCATCAATGCATGTACCGCAAGCGATACATTCGTCTGAAATTACATAAGCCATAGTTGTGTTGTTTTTATAGTTAGTTCTTGATGTTAGTAAAATTCGCTACAAAGGTACTACTTTTTTTTTAATATACCAAGAAATAGATATGCTTTTTTCGTTTTTGTGCGCTTTTTCGTTATTTTTTCGCCCCTTTTAGTGCTGCTAATAGCCTTTCGTTGGGAGTGGTGGCGACTCCGGGGACCATTCCGCGTCGTTTTGCATAACTTGTCCAATCTTTTGCGCCATGCTCGTCGGAGATGGGTAATCCCCGTTGCAAGAAATGGCAATAGGCTATCGCTAAAGCATCTGTAGCGTCGAGTTTCTTGGGCATTTCTGTTGCGGGAATATGCATGAAGCGCTGCAACATATCTGCAACCTGCTCTTTGCTTGCGTGTCCGTTGCCGGTAATCGCCATTTTTATCTTCATCGGAGAGTATTCATACACCGGCAAGTCTTTGCTCAGTGCTGCCGCTATTGCCACGCCTTGCGCATGAACAATTTTTATCATCGTTTGTGGATTCTTGTCCACAAACTGCGTCTCTATCGCCAAGAGGGTAGGGTGCTGACGGGAAATGATGTCTTGAAGGAAGAAAAACTCCTTCTGCAGACGCGCATATTGCCCATCTAACTTATGCACATCCAGAACTCCGAATTCCACCAATGATGCCTGTTTGCCTTCCACATCCAGCAAGGCATATCCCATGTACAATGTCCCCGGGTCGATACCTAATATGCGGCAACGCTCATTTGTCATTTCGTTCACGCATCCGCACTCCTCCGCGAATGATGATAATGCCTGCTCCGGCTATCAATACATAGTTCGACCACGGTTCCAACCCGCATAGGCTCATCACTGCTCCTGCGAGCAATACCAACCCGCCAATAATCCATAAGATAGTACTCCACTTCATGATATTCTCCATTCTTTATTCCAACAGATACACATCCTCATTCTCGGCATGCATATAATAATGTTCGCGCGCGTAGCGCTCCAGGCTATCTGTGTTTTGCAACACCTGCAATCCTTTCTCTGCCCGTTTGATACCCTCTCGATAACTATCGCGTTGCTCCTCCAGATGGCGTATCTCGCGCGACCGGCGCACATAGTTTATCAGACTTTGGTCGCCAAAAAACACCATGACAACCATAAAAATCAGTATGGTTATCACATATTTTCCATATCGTTTGCCGGTTTGTAACCAATTTTCGTTCATGGCTGCAAAGATACTGCTTTTTTGGCAAATATGCAAATCCGAAGGCGCTTTTTCGCAAAAACAAAAGAAAAATTTGCATATGTCGTAATTATTTCGTAATTTTGCAGTCGTTTTATATCTATGGAAAAGTTAACGCTCATACGCCAACCTATTGAGAAGGAATTTCTCTTATACGACCGACTCTACGAGAGCACGCTTCGTAGTGAAAATGCGTTACTAAACGAAGTGCTGATGCATACTGCGCACCATCGTGGCAAGCAACTGCGCCCTTTGCTCACGCTGCTTGCAGCGAAGATATGCAATCCCGTTACGGAGAAAACCCTCCAAGCCGCAGTGGCGTTAGAGTTGCTGCACACGGCAACGCTCATGCACGATGATGTGGTGGACAACTCGCCCACCCGCCGTGGGGGACCTTCGGTGCCTGCCCTTTGGACCAACAAGGTGGCGGTACTCGTGGGGGATTACCTGCTGGCTAAGGTCATCGGCATAACGGCTGACATTCACAACGGCAGAATCCTTGCCATTATCGCACATCTCGGACAAATGCTCTCCTCCGGCGAGTTGTTGCAACTCCACGCGGGCGGAACCATGTGGATTACTGAGGAGCAGTATTTCAAGATAATAGACCAAAAGACCGCTCAACTCTTCCAAGCCTGTATGGAAGCGGGGGCTGAGTCTGCCGGTTGTACGCAGAGACAGCGCACTGCCTTGCGAGAGTTCGGAAGACTCTTCGGCTTGTGTTTCCAGATAAAGGACGACATCTTCGACTACTCTGACTCCGAGGAAATAGGCAAACCCACCATGAACGATATCCGTGACGGGAAGGTTACCTTGCCCCTTATCATCTCTTTGCAGCGTGCTCCGCAGCCAGAGGCCGACAGAATCCGTATGCTCGCTGAGGCATTGGCGAATCACGATGAGAAGGTCGATACTGCCAAGGCGGAAGAAGAAATCAAATCCTTCGTCCTGTGCTATGGGGGTATTCAATATGCAAATCAACAGATGGAGCAACTGCGTACTCGGGCGATAGCGTTGCTCGATATCTTCCGAGAGCCGGTTTATCCACCGGAAGTTGCTGCTATGCACCCCTCCCCTAAACAGTCGTTACTCCAACTGCTTAACTACGCCATCAACCGGCTCTACTAAACGGATTCTCGAATGAAGGCAACTCGCGCGTTCATATTGTTCCTCTCTTTGCTCTGCACCATTGCTTTGCGTGCCGAGGTCCTCGTGTTGCAATCCGGCGCGGAGGTGCAAGGCACCATTGTCTTCCAAAACGATGAGGTGGTCATCATCAAAACCCCCTCAGGAGCCCGTTACCAGTATCCGACAAGCGAGATTAAAACCATTCGATCCGAGAGGAAAAACACTGCCGATACGAACACGCCGAGCGACGAACAAACTGCTTTCGGGCAGCCGGAAACGGGGCTAACCCGAAAGAAAGTATCCGTAGCCATAGAGGTGGCGGGAGGTGCTGCCGCTTTGTCCCGCAACAAGGATGTGTACGGCAACATGGCGACAGATTTGCTTGTTGGAAGCCATAACTTATTGAATCGTAGTATTTTCCTTGGTGGTTGCGTGGGTTATCTCGGAGCGCTCTACACCACCACTAAAACCATCCCGACGCCCACTGTCCCTATCGTAAAGAAGACGGTGGCTGCCAATAGTTTTCTCCCCATTGCCCTCGCCACGCGCATTCCCCTGCTGCAACAAAAGCATGCCCCGATGATTGGCATGCAGGTAGGGTACGGTTTTGCCCTGAGCAAGGAATACCAAGGCGGGCTCTACGCAGGGCTGAATATCGGCTACTGCTGTCAACTATCCGACCTCCAGCGCCTGTATCTTGCCGCCGATTGCCGATTCCAGCAGGCATTCTTTGCTACCACTGAGCATATCGCTGATACAGAAGGAACCATCCACAACTATACCCACCACGCGGGACAGTGCTTTATTCTCTACGGAGTTAGGCTTGGTATCTACCTATAATTCAATGCGGTACAGATTTGTATTGCAAGTCGATTTCTAAATTATGAAGGAGCGTCGCATACACAAGGTTACTATCTCGCTCAACGACAGTGAGATGAGGGCTTTGCAGCGCTATTGCGACAAATATACGGTGAGAAACCGCAGCAAACTCATACGCGAAACGCTGATGCAAAACATCCTCAAGCGTTTCGACAAAGACTCCCCGACACTCTTCGACGAACTTTTCTAAATCGAAATTCCCTACTCATTGCATGCGCCAAATCGGGTGATTTTTTCGCGGGTCTATCGCGGGTCTATCGTAACATTACCGCGGGTCGTCCGCAGGTCGTTTATGGATTCTCTATCGGAAAATCGTCGGTATCGACAACTTGAATCCCCTATAAGATGAGACGGACAGTCTACTCTTAGCCGCAGGGGAAGAGCAAGTTCTCTCAAAGCCTTTGCCGAGGAGAAGTATTTTTGCAGTTTTTGCAGTTTTTCTTGCACGATTCAAAAAAAAAGTGTAACTTTGCCGCGGATTTACCAAGGAAACCTTGAGAGAGAACGGTTTCAAGTTTCAGCGCTCAGGTTTCAAGTAGCAAGTTTTTATTCATACAATAAACATAACCTAAAAAAACTAACATTATGATTTCTAAACGCTTAGAGGACGCTATCAACGCCCAAATCAATGCCGAGATGTGGTCGGCTTACTTGTATCTGAGTATGTCTGCTTACTGCCAAGACGCAGGCTATCCCGGTATTGCGAACTGGTTTGCCATCCAATTTAAAGAGGAGCAAGACCACGCAACGATTTTCTTCAACTACCTGCAAAGTCGCGGCGGTCGCGTGGTGCTGAAAGCCATTGAGGCAGTGGAAACCGAATGGGCTTCGCCGCTGGCAGCATTCGAGCACACGCTGCAACACGAGCAGAAGGTTACCTCGCTGATTAACAACCTGATGACGATTGCAATTGAGGAGAAAGACTACGCTGCACAGAGCCGTCTGCAATGGTTCGTGGACGAGCAAGTGGAGGAAGAAGAGAACGCCACGGACTTGATTCAGAAACTGCGCATGGTAGAGGGCAACGGCTACGGCATGTACCAGATTGACCAAGAGTTGGCAGCCCGCGTGTACAAGCAGGCTTCCCCCCTCGCTACCGCAGAATAAACTATTGCATGGCAGATGTGATTACCAATCCGGCGAAGGGGATTTACAAAGACCGCGGGAGCAAGTTTCTCGCTTTTGCAGAGCCCATCGCCAATGAAGATGAAGCAAAGACGCGCATCGCGTGGTACAAAAAGAAGTACCACGATGCGCGTCATGTTTGTTATGCTTATCGCTTGGGCAAAGACCTGTTTCGAACAAAAGACGACGGCGAGCCCCACGGCACAGCGGGGTTGCCCATCCTACGCTCGATAGACGCGCAAGGGTTGGACAATATCTTGGTGGTGGTGGTGCGCTACTTCGGCGGCACACTGCTGGGGACAGGCGGGCTGATGGTTGCCTACCGCGAAGCCACCAAAGAAGCACTGAAAAATTGGACAATTTGACAATTTACTATTTGACCATTGACCATGCGGTGCCGTAATTGTCAAATTGTAAATTGTCCAATAGTCAAATATCACTATGGCAGACCAATATAAGAACATTCGCGCATATAGAGTAGGCTGGCTGTTGGCAATAACCGACTGGCTGACCATTCTGCCTGTGCTCAAATGGTTTGAGCACAAGACCACCACATCGGTGAAGTTAGCCTATTTGGGCGACCGCAAACAGATAGAGCAGGACATCAAGCATGGCGCTTGCTTCCTGACCAACCACCGCGATATCTGCATGGACTCCGCGTGGCTGTCAATGCTCCTGCGCATGCGCTATTTTATCCGTCCGTACATAGGCATCGGCAACAACCTCTTCGCCAAATGGTGGATAGAACCCGTGGTGCGTTTCCTGCGCTGCTTCGTGGTGATACGCAACGGGTCGCTGCACGAGCAGGTGGAGAACGCCAAGACCCTCTCCCATTACATCAACGACCTGCGCCGAAAGGGAAAATCCATCTGGTTGGCGCAACGCGAAGGGCGCGCGAAAGATAGCAATGACCTGACACAGCCCGGCGTGCTGAAGATGCTCACTTTCGATGCTCCTGATTTCTTTGAGGCAGTGAAGGCACTGAATATCTGCCCCGTTTCCATCACCTACGAGTACGACCCCTGCGACTACCTCAAAGCCCGCGAGATGCAGCAGCGGCGTGACAATCCGCGCTGGCGCAAGACTAAAGCAGACGACCTCCGCTCCATGCAGACGGGTATCAACGGCTTCAAAGGGCGCGTTACCTACCGCCTCACACCGAGCATTAACCATGCCTTGGAGAAACTGCTGCAAGAGCAACCCGAGGCAAAGCAACTGAGCCGCAACGAGCAGATTCAACTCGTCTGCAACCTTATCGACCGACAGATACACGCAGGCTACGAGATTTATCCGCACGACGCCGAGTTCGATAAGTACATAGAGAGCCGATTGGCACTTATCAAACTGAGCAACAAAGACGACGCGTTCCTGCGCGAGAAACTATACGAAATGTACAATAATCCTATTAAGAACTATGAAAAGAGCTATCTTCCCGGGTAGTTTTGACCCGTTCACCTTAGGGCACCACGACATTGTGCTGCGTGGGCTGGAGTTGTTTGACGAGATAATCATCGGCATAGGCAGAAACAGCACCAAGAAAGAGACTTTCCCCATCCGCGAGCGCGAGGCGGCGATACAGAAACTCTACAAAGACGAGCCGCGTATCCGCGTGATGATTTACGACTGCTTGACCGTCGATTTTGCCAAGCAGGTCAATGCGCAGTTTATCCTGCGCGGTATTCGCTGCGTATCTGATTTTGAGTATGAGCGCAACATGGCGGAGGCGAACAAACAGATAGGCGGCATTGAGACCATCATCCTCTATACCCGCCCCGAGTACGCCCATATCTCCTCCACCCTCGTCCGCGACCTCTACTCCTACAACAAAGATGTATCCGCCTTTGTGCCGACCCATCTGAGATAGTGGGATAAGCAAGCACACAAACAGGGACGATGTTCGCATCGCCCCTGTTTGATTTATTGTTGTTAAGTATGCGGGTCTATCGTTGGTCGGTATCTTTCTAACGAAATATGCCTTGCTTTCTCATACCAGCGCCTTGATGTTCTCTTCGGTGGTACCGGGGAGTAGGTCAATGGGCGCGAGTTCTATCATCGTGAAGCAACCGCACTGCCCTCGCTGCTGCATGCGCACTGCGGCACGGGCACAAGCCACAAGAATCTGACCGGTGAGCGCAGGGTTGTTGATGGTCATGTTGAACTCAAAATTCTGGTTGTGCATATTCGCCGAAACGCCGTTGCGCACGAGGTGTACACCATGCGCCACATTGTTGAGCGCGTCCACCGAGGGCACCTCTATCACATGCGTCTCGTCGTGCGCGAAATAGTCATCGCGCAGCAGGTTTTGCTCTACGGTATGGAAGTCCGCACCGTCCTCCAACTCCACATACACCATGCGGCGGTGGATACCCGTGCCTAACGGAATGGTCATCGAAAGCGCGTTCTTCACACCCTCAATACTCTTCGCCGCCACGGTGTGTCCCATCGAGCGCCCGGGACCGAAGTTGGTGTAGGTCAGTCCCTGCGGTGCCATCGCCAGCAACAGTGCGCGTACTACGGAGTCGCTGCCCGGGTCCCACCCCGCAGCAACAATACTCACCGACTGCTGCTCGCGAGTCAGCGGCTGCAATTGCGCACGATAGTCCAAAATCTGCCCATGGATATCGAACGAATCGACTGTGCAGATACCTCTTGCCGCAAGCCGTGTGGCAAACGAAGGCACCTCGCGCGTGGGCGTACACAACACACACACATCGGCGTCCAACGACTCCAATGAATCCGTGTGGTGGAATATTCCCGTCAACTGCATATCCGGAGCAGCGTCCACTGCCTGCTCCACTGCGCGACCTATATTGCCATACCCGAGTATGGCGACACGAATAGAATCCATAACTAAACAGACTAAAAGGAAGACTGCCTAAACAACTAAGTTTAGGCAGTCTCCATCGTTTTTACTTCTTGAGAAATCCGAAAAGAGACTTTTTCTTCTCTGCATCTTTATTCTCTTCTACCGATTCTGCCTCTGCAACGGGCTCCGACTCGGTGTTGTCTTCCGGATGCCACTCTTGGCGCTCCTCTATGGTACCCAACTGTTGTTGAACAAAGCCAATTACATCTTGCAAACCCTCGGTGAAATGAGCAAAGTCCTCTTTGTAAAGGAACAGTTTGTGCTTCTCAAATTGTGGGAACTCTTCTTCTCCCTGACGCTTCTTGCTCTCTGTGATGCAGAGATACAAGTCCTCATTTCGTGCCTTGCGAACATCCAAATAGTAGATACGCTTGCCTGCTTTCACTGAACGCGAGTACACGATTTCCGGCTCCCGTCTTTCTTCAAATCTGCGATTTTCCATCTTCAAATAAATTGTTTAGTAAATACGACTGCAAAGATACTGCTTTTTTTTGAAATATGCAAACAAAAAGTGTTTTTGCCCACAAAAATAGTGGGGTAGAGGGGTGCTACCTACGCCCAAGCCGAGGACTTCCGGCGGAAGCACCTCGGCTTGGTTGAAACAACAACAATCTTTTTTAACCTTAAAATTAGTGTATGAACAACATTTCTCGGTACTTTGGCAGCGTCCAGAGTTCGTCGTCCACTACCATCTCCAAGTCATCTACATGCTTGCGAATGTCCTCCATCAAGGGCACTACCTCATCGTGGAAGGTGATGGCGCGTTCGCGCTGATTGTCAATATGATTGGCTTTCGCACGCAGTTTGTTCATTTGCTCCACGCCCGCGATGATAGCACTCGCGTGGTCTTCTATGCGGCGGATGATGATGTAGTCTTGTTCGTTCAGCGACGCAACCTCTGCCTCGGGGAACACCTGCTTCACATGTAGCACATTCTCCAGCAGCATCGTTTGGTAGCGCTTCGCAGCAGGCAGCACATGGTTTATCACGAGGTCGCCCAGCACGCGGCTCTCAATCTGCAACTTCATCGAGTAGTTCTCCCATTTTACCTCGCAGCGCGACAGCAATTCCGCCTTGCTCAATACATTTGTGGCACCGAACATCTTTACCGAGGCATCCGACAAATAACTGTCAATCATCTTCGGTGCGCTGGTCTCGCAGTCCAGTCCGCGTTTCTTCGCCTCCACTTTCCATTCGTCGGAATAGCCGTTGCCATCGAATCGGATTGCACGGCAAGCGTTCAGGCATTTCTTGATAACCTTGAAGAGTGCGCGCTCTTTGGCTTCACCATTTGCAATCATTGCGTCCACCTCAGCGCGGAAGTCGTTCAGTTGCTCTGCCACCGCTGCGTTCAGCGCCAACATGGCGGCGGCGCAGTTCGCACTCGAGCCGACGGCGCGGAACTCGAAACGGTTGCCCGTGAAGGCAAAGGGCGAGGTACGGTTGCGGTCGGTGTTGTCCAGCAGAATCTCGGGGATAGTGCCCACACCAAGTTTCATCTCTTTCTTCGCGTTGATGATGATACCCTTGTCCAAATCGGCATTCTCAATCTCGTTCAGTGCCTCCGTCAGTTGCGAACCGAGGAAGACGGAGATGATAGCGGGAGGTGCCTCGTTAGCCCCCAAGCGGTGTGCATTTGTAGCCGAGATAATCGATGCCTTGAGCAAGCCGTTGTGCCGCTGAACAGCCATCAGCACATTCACCAAGAAGGTAACGAACTCTAAGTTCTGATAGGGGTTCTTGCCGGGTGCCAAGAGGTTCACACCCGTGTTCGTACCCAGTGACCAGTTGCAGTGCTTGCCGCTGCCGTTCACGCCGCCGAAGGGCTTCTCGTGGAGCAACACGCGGAAGTGATGACGGCGAGCCACCTGCTCCATGAGTGACATCACCAGCTGGTTGTGGTCAGACCCCAGGTTGCACTCCTCGTATATCGGTGCCAACTCAAACTGATTGGGAGCCACCTCGTTGTGGCGCGTTTTCACGGGGATACCCAGTCGCTGCGCCTCTATCTCTAACTCCTTCATGAACTCCAGCACGCGCTCGGGGATGATACCGAAATAGTGGTCATCCAACTGCTGGCTCTTGCTCGAGTAGTGTCCAATCAGTGTGCGACCGGTCATCACGAGGTCGGGGCGCGCCGCAAACAGCGCCTCATCCACCAAGAAATACTCCTGCTCCCAGCCTAAGTAACTGTACACGCGCTTCACATTCTTGTCAAAGTAGTTCGCCACTGCCACCGCCGCTTTGTTCACCGCGGTGATGGAGCGCAGGAGCGGGGTCTTGTAGTCCAGTGCCTCGCCCGTGAATGCAACGAAGATGGTCGGGATACACAAACGGTCGCCAATCACGAACGCCGGAGAAGATGGGTCCCATGCCGAGTAACCGCGTGCCTCGAAGGTGTTGCGTAAGCCGCCCGAGGGGAACGAACTGGCGTCCGGCTCCTGCTGATAGAGCACCGAACCGGAGAATTTCTCCATCGGCGCTCCGTCGTCTCCAAAGTCAAGGAACGCATCGTGCTTCTCTGCCGTGCCGCCTGTCAAGGGTTGGAACCAGTGGGTGTAGTGGGTCGCGCCTTGCTCCATCGCCCATTTCTTCATGCCGATAGCCACGCTGTTGGCGATGTCGCGCGTCAGCGTCTTCTCGTTGTCCATCAGGTCGAAGAGTTGCTCCAACACATTGCTGGCGATATACTCCTTCATTTTTTCGCGCGTGAACACTTTCTCCGCAAACAGCACGCTGGCACGGCAGCCTGTTGGTTTTACTTGCACCGGCTCATGACCCCATGCGGTCTTCAAAGCCTCAAAACGAATGTTGCTCATATGGTTAATGGTAAGTTGTGAATATACCTAATTTTTGTAGAAAACCGGAAATAAACCGATTGATTTCTAAAATCGAGTGCAAAAGTACGCATAATTTTTGAAATGACCAAATAAAAATGAAAAAATATTGTATTTTTCTGCATTTTTATCAAAAGGAATAAGGTTGCTAAGGAGAAATACATCTTTTTATAGGCAGAAGGCTTGCAAGAAATTTGCCGATTATCACGAAAAAAACACCTCACCGCCTTGCATATCTCCCAAATTCTTTGTACCTTTGCACTCAAAACGATACAACACCATGAGACATCTCTTTTCTTCTCTTCTCTTGACAATCAGTTTGCTTGCCTCGGCGGCATCGGTTTCTGACACAGCACTGCTGGCTTTCCCCGAGGCACTGGGGTATGGCGCATATGCCACGGGTGGGCGTGGCGGCGTGGTTTACTATGTTACCCGTCTTGACGACGCGCTCAACAGCGACGGCACACCTGCCGAGGGCACGCTCCGATGGGCGCTCACCACGGGCGATGACACACCGCGCACCGTACTCTTCCAAGTCTGTGGTACCATCTACCTGCGGAGCAAACTCAAACTCCAACACCCCAACATCACCATCGCAGGACAGACTGCCCCGGGCGGTGGTATCTGTATTGCGGGCGCGAACATCTATATTTGCAAACCCAATGTCATCATCCGCCATATCCGCTTCCGCGCAGGCGACATACCCACCTCCAACTATCCCGCATTAGATGTGGAGAATACCCGCAATGTCATCATCGACCACTGCTCTTTCACATGGTCTATGGAGGAGTGTCTCACCCTCTACGACACCGACTCAACCACCGTACAATGGTGCATCATCGGCGAGGGACTATACAACTCCAAGCACAAGAAGGGCAGCCGCGCCTACGCAACGCAGTGGGGGGGAGAGCACGGCACGATGTGCTATTGCCTCATCAGCAACTGCCTCAACCGCACTCCCCGTTTTAACGGAGTGCGCGACGAAGCAGACCTCGCCAACGGCAAACACAACCACGACGCACAAGTGGATAATGTCTTCTACAACAATGTCATCTTCAACTGGGGCAAGAAAAACTCGCTCTATGGTGGCGAGAACGATAGCACCAAGAACCATGCTGCAGACGGCTCGCAATTGGGCTACAATCGCGTTTACATGCTCCATAACTATTTCCGAGCGGGACCCGCTACCCTCGCTGCGAACCTCTCGGAACGCTACTTCGTGCAGGGTAGCAAAGCGGGAGACTACGGGCAGTGGTACCTCGAAGGCAATATGTTTGAGCCGAACAACAAATTCAACCCCCAGAAAAATGCATGGCATGCCGACACGCTGGCGAAGGTCAATGCCGACAACCTCTACGGCTATGCAAGCGCCTACGCCTACCGTGCTTTCAACTTGGATGGTGCGCTCGCTAACGCGGACAACTACACCAAGTATGTGCTGGACAGTGCGCAGTGGGCTGCGATAAACATTCGGGATTCCATCCTTAGCGGGGAGGAAGCCTATCGCATGGTTACGACATCTGCAGGTGCTACCCTTCCTAGAATGGACGAGCAGGACACCCGTATGTTGGCGGAGGCGGCGGGCACCATCGACCCCATCTTCGTGGGCAAGACTGTGCCAACTAAACTCGGTATCATCGACTCGCAGGACGACATCCTCTTCACTCGGGAAGACTACTTCTATATCAACGACTCCACCGTCATGGGCGGCTATCCCTTCCTCGACGCCCTCGAAGGAGACTCACTGGCGTTGGACACGGATGGCGACGGACTGCCCGATCTCTACGAAGTGGAGATGGGGCTCAATGCCCTTGACCCCGTGGATGGGGCAATGCCCTCCGAGCAGGGCTACACCCATCTCGAAAACTACCTGAACGGCGTTGCCAATGGCTCTATCGACAAGACCCGCTACGAGACCGAACCGTACACCTCGCAGCAACCGGATGCCCCAACCGAGCTCGAGAGCATCCGCCAAACCAACCACAACGCAATGAGCAACACCCGTTACGACATGCAAGGAAGACCCCTGCAAAACCCGCTACCGAAGCAAATCTACATCGAGAACGGACAGAGCAAAATGCAGCAATAGCACCCCGAAATTAAAAATCCCCCTCTAATATATATTAAAGAACGCGCGCGCGAAGACCGTTTTCCCATACCCACAAAACGCCGCGAGTTTTTCGTGGGTCTATCGTGGGTCTATCGCGGGTCTATCGTAACATTACCGCAGGTCTCCCGCAGGTCGTCCGCAGGTCGTTTCCCCTTCCGGGGTAAGCAGGGAAGGGGTGTGTCTCGTCTTTCTCGCTGCTCGCCCCTTGACCATCGGCAGAGGACGAGAACGGCACTGCTTTTTTTGCAGAAAAACTTGCGCATATCGGGAAAAATGTGTAACTTTGCACGCAATCCTGAAACAAACACTAACCAACATAGATTATGAAAGTGATTGAGAAATTGGCGGCTCTGCGCTCAAGCATGCGCGAGCAGGGACTGAGTGCTTATATCGTGCCCGGGGCGGACCCGCACGCATCGGAGTATATGGCGGCACATTGGATGGAGATGTCGTGGCTGTCGGGCTTCAAAGGGGAGACCGGTACCGTGGTGGTAACGATGGACAAGGCGCTGCTTTGGACAGACAGCCGCTACTACCTACAAGCCGATATCGAACTGAAAGACAGCACCATAGGACTGATGCGCGAGTCGGATATCGACTGCCCGACTATCGCCGAGTGGCTCGTAGCGCAAGGCGGTGCGCTCGTCGGACTGAACCCCGAGATGTACAGCGTGAATGCCTTTCGAGCGCTCAAAGAACAGTTGGGAGAGGCGGGTATCGGCGTGCAGTCCGTTGACCTGATAAAACCGCTATGGGCAGAGGGTCGCCCCGCTATTCCGCAGGCACCGTTCTATGAGTTCGAGGTGGGCTATGCGGGCGAAGATGTGGCGAGCAAGTTAGCCCGCGTGCGCGAAGCCATGCGGCAGAAGAATGCCAACGCGATGGTCATCTCCGCGCTGGATGAGATAGCATGGTTGCTGAATATCCGCGGCAAAGACGTGGAGTACAACCCACTGGTGATCAGTTATGTCGTGTTGGAGCAAGACCGCTGTACGCTCTTCGTAGCGCCGGAGAAAGTGCCGAGCGTTGCACACAGCCAATGGGGCGAACAGGTAGCGATACAAGGCTATGAGGAGGTATTCGGCTATATCCGGCAGTTGCAGGGCACGGTGCTTTACGACGGCGCGCGCGTGAACGAGGCGCTCTTCGAGGCTATCCCCGAAGCATGCCGAAAGGTGAACGCACAGTCGCCCATCATGGTGATGAAGGCAAAGAAGAACGCTGTGGAGTTGGAGGGCGAGCATATCGCGATGCGCGAGGATGCCGTGGCGCTAACGCGCTTCTTCCGTTGGCTGGAAGATGAGGCTTTCGCCAACGGGCAGACGCAGACCGAATGCACCATAGCGGATAAGTTGCACGACTTCCGCGCCATGGGCAAGCATTTCACCGATGAGTCGTTCGGCACCATCGCCGGCTACAAGGGCAACGGCGCTATCGTCCACTACTCCGCTGAGCCCGCCACCTGCGCCACCGTGCGCCCCGAAGGCATGCTCCTGCTCGACTCGGGCGGACAGTATCTCGATGGCACCACCGACATCACCCGCACCGTATGGCTCGGCGGCGAGATTCCCGCGCAAGCCAAACGCGACTACACCTACGTTCTCAAGGGACATATCGCTTTGCAGCAGGTGCGTTTCCCTCGCGGCACACGCGGCAACCAACTGGACGCGCTGGCGAAGCAGTATATGTGGGCAGCGGGCATCACCTACGGGCACGGCACGGGGCATGGCGTAGGACATTTCCTCGGCTGCCACGAAGGACCGCAGAATGTGCGCACGGACAACAACCCCACCGCGCTGGAAGTAGGGCATGTCATTTCTGACGAGCCGGGTATCTACCGCACGGGCGAATGGGGCATCCGCACGGAGAATCTTATCACCGTAGTGCCCGCTCCTGCCACCGAGGCGGCAACCACCAACGACCAGTTCCTTACTTTCGAGACACTGACGCTCTGCTTCTACGACACGCAGTTAATCGATTTCTCGCTCATGACCGCCGATGAGATAGCGTGGCTCAACGCCTACCATGCCCGCGTTTATGCCGAGATAGCCCCGCTGCTCTCCGCAGAAGATGCTGCCTTCCTCGCGGGAAAATGCAAAGCTCTGAACGTAAAACTTTGACAGAGTGCGCACAGGCGTCTCCGCCTGCTAATGGTTAAATTGTAAATTGTCAAATTGTCAAATAAGCCATGTGGACTTTTCTTATCTCATTAGTCGTTCTCGTACTGGGGTATCTGCTCTATGGCACGCTGGTGGAGCGCGTGTTCGGCATTGACAAAAACGCACAGACGCCCGCTATCACAAAGCAAGACGGTGTGGACTATGTGCCGATGGCATCGTGGCGGATTTTCCTCGTGCAGTTTCTTAATATCGCAGGTCTCGGACCTATCTTCGGCGCTATCATGGGCATCTTCTTTGGTCCGGCGGCGTTTCTGTGGATTGTGTTTGGTACTATCTTCGCCGGCGGCGTGCACGACTACCTGAGCGGCATGATGTCCATCCGCAAGGGCGGTGCGTCGCTGCCGGAGATAGTGGGCGGCGAACTGGGCAAAGGCATACAGGTCTTTATCCGCGTGCTCTCGCTGTTGCTGCTTATTCTGCTGACCACCACCTTCCTCTCCGGACCTGCCACGCTGCTGCAAGGGCTGGCGCCGCTGCATAGCATGCCATTTCGCGAGATGAGCATTCCCATCGTGTGGGTGCTGATTATCTTTGCCTACTACACGCTGGCGACCGTGGTGCCTGTGGACAAGATTATCGGGCGCTTCTATCCTATCTTCGGCGGTATCCTGCTCTTCATGGGGCTGGGTATCATGGTGGTGATGCTGGGCGGGCACAGTAGCGAGATGCCCGAACTGAGCGATGGGCTCTACAACCGTCAGACCAACGGCTTGCCCCTCTTCCCGATGATGTTTGTCAGCATTGCCTGCGGCGCCATCTCGGGCTTTCATGGCACGCAGTCGCCGCTGATGGCACGCTGCGTAACCAACGAGCGGCAAGGACGCTGGATCTTCTACGGCGCGATGGTTGCCGAAGGCGCGTTGGCACTCATCTGGGCAGCTGCAGCCGGCACCTTCTTTGCCGACCCCGAGCAGGGCCTGTACGGCATAGACGGTTTGCAGGCGTTTGCCGCGCAGCACAAGGGAGAGAACATCGCTGCGCTGGTAGTGGATAAGGTGTCGCGCTCGTGGCTCGGCACGGTGGGTGGTATCTTGGCAGTGCTGGGCGTTATCTTCGCCCCTATCACCTCGGGCGATACAGCATTGCGCTCCGCACGACTTATCGTAGCAGACTTCCTGCACCTTGACCAGCGCCCCATCGGCAAACGGCTGATGATAGCCCTGCCGCTCTTCGCCTGCGTCTTCGGGATGGTGTTCGTGGACTTCAACATCGTGTGGCGCTATTTCTCTTGGACAAACCAGACCCTCGCCGCCTTCACCTTGTGGGCTGGGGCGGTGTTCTTGTACAAACAAAGCAGGAGGGAGTCTTGGGGTTTCCTCATCGCCTTGCTCCCTGCGGTGTTTATGACGATGGTGTCGGTAAGTTATATCTTCCTTGCACCCGAAGGCTTCCACCTTGCTCCTGCCTATTGGTGGATAGGCTACGCCGCAGCCGCCCTTACCACCCTCTCTTGCCTTCTCGGCTTCCTCTTTTGGATGCGAAAACATAACGAAGCGAGCGAAGTTAAACACACGAAGTGAAAGATACATGAAAGCATCATTTGTAATATCCAGTCCGGATGTGGCGAGTTGCCCACGCAGTCCGCTGCCGGAGTATGCCTTTATAGGGCGGTCGAATGTGGGTAAGTCGAGCCTCATCAATATGCTCACCCGTAACCCAAAGTTAGCCAAAACGAGTCAGAAGCCGGGTAAGACCCTGCTTATCAACCATTTCCTGATAGACGATAAGTGGCACTTGGTGGACTTGCCGGGCTACGGCTACGCGCAGGCGGGGCAGAAGCAGCGCGAGAAACTGAGACAGATGATAGAGCGCTACTGCCTGTTGCGGCAGGAGTTGTGTAGCCTGTTCGTGCTGGTGGACTGCCGCCACGAGCCGCAGCAGATAGACTTGGCGTTCATGGAGTGGTTGGGCGAGAACGAGGTGCCGTTTGCCATCGTCTTCACCAAGGGCGACAAGTTGGGCAAGGTGCGTCTACGCGAGAATGTGGAGGCGTACAAGCAGAAGATGTTGGAAACTTGGGTGGAGTTGCCGCCCGTCTTCGTTACATCCGCCGAGACAGGCATGGGCAGCGACGAACTGCTGCAATACATCGAGAGCATCAACGAGAGTGTAACGGGTAGTTAACGCGTAATTATCGTGTATGACATCTTAACGTGTAATTATCGTGTAATTTATCATTAATTTCTTGTTGATTTCTCCATTAAAGACCATATAAAGAACCATTAAAACTTTGCTTTTTAATGAACCTTTAATGGGCTTTAATGGAGACGATATTAACGAATAATTACATGATAATTATATGTTTATAGAAATGAAATGCAAAGTGGCATTGAAAAGAGAAAGCATATTCTATGTGATGGGTTGCTTGCTGTTGCTCGCTGGCTGTGGGAAACAGACGAAGCAGGTGGAAGTGTCATCATCGGCGCAGTATTTCCGCTTGACGGACACGCTGGGCATGGTGCGCGCCGATGTGCTTGACCCGCAGAACAAAGGCAAACTTCTGGCGCGATACTATTTAGTGGATGAAGGAGCAAGGATAAAGGATGAAAGACTAAATAGTGCCGACTCTGAAAACTCAGAGACGAATGTAATAAGTCCTTCATCCTGTGTCCTTCATCCTTCCTCCAAAGAAAGTCCTGTGGTCTTTATTCCTATCCCTTTGCGGCGTGTGGCGACCACATCGGCGACGCATGTCGGTTTTCTGCATGCGCTGGGAGTGCTGGACAGTGTGGTGGCGATGAGCAATCCTGAATGGGTGTACAACCGTCCGTCGCACGCGGTGGCGAACATCGGCGAGGACATCAACATCGCGATGGAGCCGCTATTGCTCTCGAAGCCCGATGTGTTGTTCGCCAGCAGTTATGGGCAGAACAGCCAGCAGATAGCGCGTGTGGCGCAAGCAGGTATTCCCGTGATTTACCTTGCGGAGTGGCAGGAACAGCACCCCCTTGCCCGCGCCGAGTGGCTGCGCTTTGTGGCTGCGTTCTTCGGCAAGACTGCATTGGCAGACAGCATCCTCGGGGAGGTGAGGAGGGCGTATCAAGAATTACAAGACCCACCCCAATACAGGACCCTCTCCAACTCCCCCTACAAAGGGGGAGGGAATAAAAAGTTACCTTCGTCTATAGATACTATTTATCCTCCCTCCCTTTGTAGGGAGGGAAGGGGTGGGTCATCCCCTTCTATCATGTCCGGGGCATCGTATCGGGGAACATGGTATGTGCCGAGCGGGACTACTTATATGGGTTGCTTATTTCGCGATGCTGGGGCAGCATACACATTTGCTGATGAGCGCACCAACGGGTCTATCCCGCTGACGATGGAGCAGGCGCTACGCGCTTTTGCGGAAGCGGATGTATGGGTGGGGGCGAACGCCCGCACGATGGACGAGTTGCGGGCGATAGACGAGCACCATACATGGTTCAAAGCCTACCAAACAGGACGCGTCTATCATTTCTATGGGCGCACGAACAGCACCGGCGGCAATGACTTCTGGGAGACGGGGGTGGTGCACCCCGAGATTATCCTGCGTGACCTGCAATGGGCGCTCTATCCAAACCTCTATCCCGACTACGAACCTTACTTTATCGGACGCGTGCAGTGAGACTCTCCTGTGCGCGTCTTTTGGTTACATGAGCATGGACACTAATACGAAGAGCCAGTGGGCAGCGAAGGCGGCGGCGAGTCCGCCGATGGTGTGGGCGAGGATGGCTTTGGAGGTGAGTTGGCGGTAGCCGATAGAGTCGAGCATGGCGGTGTGGGTGCTGAGGAAGCCGCTCCAGCACATGCCAATGGCGGTGAAGACCGCGATGGCATTGCCGTCTATCCAGCCCTGCTCCATGAAGGAGGGGATGAGCCCGAGCGCGGCGCCTACTGCTCCCAGTGCGGTGATGGGGAACGCCACAAGGTGCGGGTCTTGCAAGCCAAATAACCAATCGAAGACAAAGGAAATTTTTCCTGCCAACCACGGTAGTAGCGCCGTGCCTTGGTAGGCAGCACCGTCGTAGCCGTCTGCGCCCGCGCCGAAGGTGAGCACCATGACCAGCGTGGAGATAATCAGCACGCCCGGGATGATGGCGATACCCACCTCCACACCTGCTTTACCACCGTCCAAGAGGGCATTGAGGATGCGAAGGAAGGTGGAGTTTTGGGATGAAGGATGAAGGACACAGGATGAAGGACTTATTACATTCGTAGTTGAGTTTTCAGAGTCGTTACTATTTTGTCCTTCATCCTTTATCTTTAATCCTTCATCCACGGTTTCGTCTGCACTTTCTTCTTTGTAGTGGGGGTATTGTTTGAGGATGAAGCGTTGCATGAGGCGTGTGGAAACGATGCAACCGCAGAACGCACCGCATAAGCCTACGAGTGGGGCGGTGATGAAGCCATGCCCGACCATAAAGACCATGACGAGCAATCCCATGCCGAACGCCGTTCCGAAGTTGGTGAGCGAGATATACTCGTACTTGCGGAAGTAGTGCTTGAACTGCGGGTCTTTTGCCAGCGAGATGATGGCGGGATTGTCAGAGAGGAAGGTCATAGCAGCACCCAAAGATGCCACGCCCGGGAGGTTAAAGAGTGGCCGCATGAGCGGTCGGAGCAGTTTCTCCAAGAGCGTTACCACCCCGAAATCTACGAACAGGCGTCCGATGGCGCTGGTGATAACGCAGATACCCATAAGGTAGAAGACCGTGTTGAGCAGGAGGTCGTGCGCCGTGTTCATAATGGTGTTGAGGGCGTTAGCGAGCCCCATCACCCATGCCAGATAGGTAAACAAGCCGATAACGGCGAGCAGGCAAAGGATGGGTGAGAGTGCTTTGCGGAGTTTTTGGCTGAGCGGTGAGCGCTTTGTGTTTTGTTTCATGGTATGGTGTAGTTAGGATGGAAGACTTTTTTTAGATGAAGGATTAAGGACACAGGATGAAGGACTTGTTAGATTCGTCTCTGAGTTCTCTTCGTGTTGGGTGCGGCTCCCGACACGGGATAAACTTCCGACCGCACCTCCATGCCCTGCTAAATAGTACGGGAATAGCACGGGAAGGTCTCGAGAAAGTCCGTTGGTTATTCCTCGTATTTACCGTTTACTTTGGTGGGTTCGAGGTGTATGTTGATGTGCGTTTGGTCGCCGAAGCGTTGTTTGAGTTGCTGCTCGATGGCAGAGGCGTGCCGGTGGGCGATGGTGAGGGGTGTGTTGCCGGGCATGCGCAGGTGCATCTCTATCGCCACGCGGTTGCCGAGGCGGCGCGTGCAGAGGTGGTGCAACTCGCTGAGTTCTTTGTCCGCAGCGACGATGGAGCGAATCTCATTCTCGTTCTCTTCGGGCAGGCTCTGCTCTAAGAACTCGCCGAGGGCGCCGTAGGTGAGCCGCAGGGCGGTGAGCACGATGAACACCGACACGATGAGTGCCGCGATGGGGTCGAGGATAGTCCATTTCTGCCCCAAAAGGATGGCACCTCCGATACCTAATCCTGTGCCGATGGACGAGAGGGCGTCGGAGCGATGGTGCCACGCATTGGCTCGGAGGGCTTCGGAATCCACCTGCTTCGCGACCCGAATGGTGAGCCAATAGGTCAATTCTTTGAGCACGATACTGGCAATGGCTGCCCAGAAAGCAATCCACCCGGGTTGCGCCAGCGTCTCGCCATTCCACACTTGTATGATTTTCTCCACGCCATCCACGGCAATGCCGATGCCTACTGCCAACAGCGCTATGCCGATGCAGAGCGTTGCCAAGGTCTCGTACTTGCCATAGCCGTACGAGTGCTTGCGGTCGGCGGGACGGTTGCTGATTTTCACAAAGACCAGCACTACGATGTCCGTCAGGAAGTCGGACAGCGAGTGCACTGCGTCTGCTAACATGGCTGCCGAACCGCCTAATATACCGGCTAAGAACTTGAACGTTAACAAAAGCGTATTAACAATGGTACCGAATACTGTGATTCGGGTAATGCGTTGAACTCGGGTTGGCATGAGGTAATTATGAATTATGAATTATGAGTGCGTTGTTGGGTCAATATGTCTTTCACTACTTCAGCGGCGAGGCGGAAGCCGAAGGTGCCGACCACAGGTGCGAGGGTACCGCTGTCGGCGGATATTTCCGGCGAGAAAGCGCAGATGAACTTCTTTGCCGGCAGCATCCCGGCTTTCTTCATGCGTGTGCGCAGTGCCCTCGCGAGGGGGCAGCCATGCACCTTCCAGAACTCCGCCACCTCTATGCGCGCGGGGTCGTACTTGCGTGCGGCGCCCATGGACGAGAAGAGGGTGGCGGTGGATAGGGTGGCGCGGTGGATGAGCAACATCTTGCAGTCGAGCGAGTCGATGGCATCGAGTATGTAGTCGTATTGGTTGAAGTCGAAGCGGTCGGCAGTGTCGGCGTCGTAGCGCATGGGGAGAGCGGTGATGTCCGCCTGCGGGTTGATAGAAAGCAGGCGCGCGCGCATCTGCTCCACCTTGGTGCTACCGATGTTCGCCGCTGTGGCGACCACCTGACGGTTGATGTTGCTGGGGGCGATAGTGTCGAAATCGACTATCGTTAGGTG
>JALFGC010000078.1 GCA_022777485.1 Bacteroidales bacterium | reverse complement strand
GTTTTTTGCGCATGCAGAGATGTGCGGCGATTTGCAGAACCATTTTATGAATGAGCATTACATCAAACATGCTCTGGCACCGTTGCTTTCAAAAAAAGCATGAGATTATTTGCATATATGGAAAAAAAGCAGTAATTTTGTAGGCTGATTAGTGTTTGTAGCGCATGACTATTCTTTGTATAGAAACGAGTACGCAGGTGTGTAGTGCAGCGGTAACGATAGGTGGTGTTCCTATTGCAGAGCGTGTGTGTCGCGAGGGTGCGAATCATGCTCAGATGTTGCCTGTGTTTGTAGAGGAGTTGCTGGCTGAAGTGAGGTCGAAAGGGTTGAAGATAGAGGCTGTGGCACTGTCGGCGGGTCCGGGCAGTTACACGGGATTGCGTATCGGCACGAGTACCGCCAAAGGTATTTGCTATGGTTTAGATGTGCCGTTGATACCCGTGCAGACTCTGCAGGTGCTGTGTGTGGCGGCAGTGAGTACGGCGCCCGTTGAACGCAGAGATGTATATCTTTGTCCGATGATAGACGCGCGTCGGATGGAAGTCTATACGGCGGTGTATGACGCGTACTTGCAGGAGGTGCTTCCGGTGCAGGCAAAAGTGGTGGAAGACGGGGGATGGCTGCCCGAAGGAGAAGTGTACTATTTTGGCGACGGTGCAGCGAAATGTCAAGAGGTTTTGGGTGCAGATTCTGTCCATTTCATCGGGGATATAGTGCCCGAAGCGAAGTATATGGGGGTGATGGCAGAGCAAGGGAAAGCCTTGTCGGGTACGGAGATAGCCTATTATGAGCCGTTTTATTTGAAAGAGTTTGTGGCGGCACCGTCGCATGTGAAAGGATTACAATGAGAAAAGCGCGATACTTCGCATATAGTGGTTTGTTGCTCGTGGCGTGTTTCTGCGCTACGAGTTGCTCTACGCAGAAGAATACGGCTGCCACACGTGCGTATCACCAGATGAAGGTGAGATACAACATTTTGTACAATGGTAATCATGCCTATGAGGAGGGGTTGAAAGCCATACAAGCCGCTAATGTGGATGACTACTCGCAGGTGCTGAACCTCTATCCCGTGAGCAACCATCAGGCGGTCGCGTCGTCGGCAGCCAAGATGGATGTAACGATAGAGAAATGCCGAAAGTGCATTAAGTTACACTCTATCAAGAAGAAGCCGCAGCCTGACCCGAAGAAACGGAATGACCCGAAGTACAAGTTATGGCTCCAATCGGAGGAGTTCAATGCTGAGATGGGTAATGCGTGGATACGACTGGGTGAGGCGGAGTTTCACAAGGCAGATTTCCTCGGTTCCATCGGTACTTTCTCGTATGTGATGAAACATTATCAGAACGACCCGGACATGGTTGCGCGGTGTCAGTTGTGGATTGCTCGCGCGTATGGAGAGTTGGGATGGTTGTATGAGGCAGAGGATATGCTGCACAAGGTGAAGGTGGATGACCTGAACAGGAAGCATGCTTCGCTGTATTCGGCGGTGAGTGCGGATATTCTGATAAAGACGAAGCAGTACAAGGCGGCCCTCCCGTTTGTCAAGATTGCTGCTCCCGATGAGAAGAGGAAGGTATATCGCCCGCGTTTCGAGTATGTGTTGGGTCAACTCTATGAGTATGAAGGCAATAAGCAGGAAGCGATAAACGCTTATAAAAAGGTGATTAAACTGACGCCTCCCGTGGAGATGGATTTTAATGCGCGTGTTCGTATTGCTCAATTGAAGGGCAAGTCGTCGCTCAAACAGTTGCGACAGATGGCGAAACAGGCGAAGTACAAAGATAAGTTGGACTATATCTACGGCACGATGGGCAATATCTATCTTGCTGTCGGGGATACGACTCAGGCTTTGGTGCAATACCGTTTGGCGATAGACAAGGCTACGCAGGCAAGCATGCAGAAGGCGGCTATATTGGTAAAGGCGGGAGATATTTACTATGGTCGCCAAGAGTATGTAGAGGCGCAACCCTGTTACCGCGAGGCGATAAGCATATTGACGGCGGAAAATGACGATTTTGCTCGTATTCAACGGCGTTCTGAGGTGCTCGATGAGTTGATAGTGGAGCATGAAGTGGTGGTGCTGCAAGACTCATTGCAGCGTTTGAGCAGGCTATCGGAGCAAGAACAGCGGGCGATTATCGAACAGTTGATAGAAGACTTGATTAAGCAGGAGGCGGCAGACGCTGAGGCGGCGCTGATAGCAGAGCGCGAGGCTGCCAACGGCGGTTTGCAGAGTGTGAATACGGCGAATATGCTCGGTGGAAACGGAGGAAATGCGGATTGGTATTTCTATAATCCACAGTTGATGCGTAGCGGCAAACAGGAATTTCAGAAGAAATGGGGAAATCGCACGCTGGAGGATAACTGGCGGCGACTATCCAAGACGGTATCCACGCCGATGATGACGGAAAATGAGACGGATGCAGATACGGATGTCTCTTCGGATTCAACGGTTGTGGGCAATGGTCAGAAGTCTGCTGTTGTTCCAGAGACGGATAATCACAAACCGGAGTATTATTTGCAACAGATACCGAAGACCGAGGCGGATATTGCATTATCCGACAGTTTGATACGGCAGGCGCTGATGAACATGGTGTTTATCTATCAGGATAAGATGGAGGACCAAGTACTGGCAGATGCCACTTTTGAGGAGTTGTGCCGTCGCTATCCGCACCACCGCGACTTGTTGGACCTTTGCTACATGTACTATCTGCGGGCTCTTCGCGCGGGCGACAGTATGGAGAGGCAACGCATGGCGCAAGAGATAATCACCTATTATCCTGACTCGAAGCAGGCGTATATCGTCTCGCAACCGGACTATTTCGAGCGTTTGCGTCGCATGGCGGCTGAGCAAGATTCGCTCTATGAGGGGACTTATAAGGCGTTTGCGGCGGGTCAATTTGCGACGGTGAAGCAAAACAAACAGTATGCAGAGGCTAATTACCCGCTTTCGCCGCTTATGCCTCGCTTCCTCTTTTTGAATGCGGTTTCTGTGGCTCGTACAGAGGGTCAGGCGGCATTTGCAGAGGCGTTGCGGGATATGGTGAGTCATTATCCTGAGAGTGAGTTGGGGGCGATGGCAAAAGATATGTTGGCGATGATGGGGCAGGGTATGGAGTCGCAGAAAGGGGGCAGTACGGGAAGTCTTGTCAGTCGGCGCGTGGAGACCGTGGTGCCGGAGGAGGAAGAAGATCAGAGTGGGGTGGAGGAGACGGTATGGACCGAGGAACGCAATGTGGCTTCGGTGGTGTTGTTGGTGATGAAAGAGGCGGACGAGACATTGCTGAATCAAATACAATATGAGGTGGCATTGTTTAACTTCTCGCAGTTCTTGATTCGGGATTTCGATTTGCAGAAGATGCCTGTATTCGGAACGGGATGTGCGCTGCGTGTGATAGGTTTTACCACACTGGATGAGGCGGAATGGTGGGTTGGATTGGTAAGACAAAATGCCGAACTGACGAGTTTCTTGCAGTCTCACAGGGTGGAGATTATCTCTGTGGCGGAGCAGAATGTAAATAAAGTAATAGGTAATAGATATGAATGATTTTTTAAAGTTTGCAGCGAGTAGAGGAATGAACTCAATGCATGTGGAGAGAGTGATGCAAGATGGTATGCGTGCGCCAATGGTGGCGAGCGACAGTTATATCAGTCCGTCGATTTTGGAGGAACGCCAACTGAATGTAACGCAGATGGATGTATTCTCGCGTCTGATGATGGATAGGATTATCTTCTTGGGTACCGAGGTGAACGACTATACGGCGAACGTGATACAAGCGCAGTTGTTGTATTTAGACTCGGTGGATTCGGACAAAGATATCTCGATTTATCTGAACACACCGGGTGGTTCGGTGTATGCTGGTCTGGGGATATACGATACAATGCAGTTTGTGAAGAGCCGTGTAGCCACTATCTGTACGGGCATGGCGGCGTCGATGGGTGCGGTGTTGCTTGTAGCCGGTAAGAAAGGTATGCGTGCCGCATTGCCTCACTCACGGGTGATGATTCACCAGCCGATGGGGGGCATTCAAGGTCAGGCGTCGGATATAGAGATTACGGCGAAAGAGATACTGAAACTGAAAGACGAGTTGTATCAGATTATCTCCGACCACTCGGGGCAGACGATGGAAAAGATTCGTCAAGACGCCGATAGGGACTACTGGATGACAGCGGTGGAAGCACAGGAGTACGGTATGATTGATAAGGTGTATAAGAGATAAAGCCTCTTTGAGGCTGTAAAAAGCGCTACGCGCTGTAAAAAACTGCGTGTAAGGAAGCCCCTACGGGGCTGTAAGAAAGTAAATGTATAGAAACTACGTGTAGGAGAGCCCCTACGGGGCTGTACACATAGCGAAGCGGAGTAAAATACACGAAGTTCTTTACACAAAGTTTCTTACACATAGCGCAGCGGAGTTAAATACACGAAGTTAGATTTTTATGGCAAAGAATAGTAAGAAAGAAGAATTGTGCAGTTTCTGTGGGCGGCCGATGCCGCACATGTTTTCGGGTATGGACGGCAGCTTGATTTGCCCCGAGTGCATAGAGCATGGACATCAGTTGGTGATGCAGGAGGGTGACATCCGGAAGGCGGGTGCCCCCTTGGATTTGGATATGTCTACTTTGCCCCGTCCGAACGAGATAAAGGCTTTTCTGGACCAATATGTGATTGGTCAGGATGAGGCTAAGAAATACCTGTCGGTGGCGGTGTACAACCACTACAAGCGCGTGCTTCAGCCGAAGGATGATGAGGGCGTGGAGATAGAGAAAAGCAATATCCTGCTGGTGGGCAGTACGGGTACGGGTAAGACGCTGCTGGCGCGTACGATAGCCAAGTTGCTGAAAGTGCCGTTTGCAATAGTGGACGCCACGGCGCTGACGGAAGCGGGGTATGTGGGAGAAGATGTAGAGTCGCTGCTGGTAAGGCTGTTGCAGGATGCGGATTACGACCTTCCGAAGGCAGAGATGGGCATTGTTTTCATCGATGAAATCGACAAGATTGCACGCAAGAGCGAGAACCCGAGTATCACGCGCGATGTGTCTGGCGAGGGTGTGCAGCAGTCGTTGCTGAAGTTGCTGGAAGGTGCGATGGTGAATGTGCCACCGCAAGGCGGGCGCAAACACCCAGAGCAGGAGTTTATCCATGTGAATACGAAGAACATCTTGTTCATCTGCGGCGGTGCTTTTGATGGCATAGAGCGCAAGATTGCGTTGCGAATGAACACGCAGGTGGTGGGCTTTGACGCGCAACAGCAGACGCAGAAAGTGGACAAGAACGACCTGCTGCAGTACATTGCTCCGCAGGACTTGAAGTCGTTTGGCTTGATACCGGAGATTATCGGTCGTCTGCCTATTTTGACCTACTTGAAGCCTCTGGATAAGACGGCGCTACGCAATATACTGACCGAGCCGAAGAATGCTCTGACGAAACAGTATGAGAAACTGCTACAAATGGACGGCGTTGAGTTGACTTTTGCCGATGACATGCTGGATTATATCGTGGATAAGGCGTTGGAGTATAAGTTAGGTGCACGCGGCTTGCGTGGGCTGATGGAGACGGTGATGATAGATGTGATGTACGACCTGCCGAGCGGGGGCAAGGGTAAGCGAGCCTTTGAGGTAACGAAAGCCTACGCGCAGGAGCGGATAGAGAAAGCCGATTTGGTGCGCCTGCAGAAAGCGGTATGAGACGGGTGCTTTTCGTTTGCCACGGGAATATCTGCCGCAGCGTGATGGCAGAGATGATGATGCGAAACATGGCAGCAGAAGCCGGTGTGTCGCATCTGTTTGAGGTGGATTCGTGCGCGACCTCACGCGAAGAGATAGGCAATGACATATACCCTGCTGCTAAGCGCTGTCTGCGGGCGCACGGCGTACCTTTCACACAACACGCGGCGCGGCAGATAAAGCCCGATGACTACGAGCATTTTGACCTTATTTTGTGCATGGAGGACTACAACATCCGCAATCTTCGGCGGGTGTTGGGTGAGGTGTTGATGGTGCGAGATAGTGCTTTGCCCGTTCCAAAGATACGGCGCTTGCTGGATAGAGATGTGGCAGACCCTTGGTATACGGGGGACTTTGAGGCTACATACAGGGACTTGGAAGAGGGGTGCCGAGAGATATTGCACATGAAGCAAGACTGAAGGGGCTTCCTCGTCCTCCCTTAACGGGAGGGGGTGAGACAGCGAGACAGCGAGACAGCAGTTTTCCTAAACTATATATGCACGCGCGCGTGTGAGTTTATAGAAAACGCTGTCTCGCTGTCTCGCTGTCTCACCCCACTCTGTGGATTGAAAAATAAAGGCTCTATCTGAGGAGACGACCTGCGGGAGACCTGCGGTAATGTTCCGATAGACCCGCGAAAGACCCGCGAAAGACCCGCGATAGACCCGCGAAAAAATCGCGGTTGAACCGACGACCCATTGAGGGTGAAAACGATTGGTATATCGGTACAGATGTTGCTCAGAAGGAGCGACTAATACTCGTAGTCCACCGCGGCGCGTGCTGCGCGTACTTTGGCGATATAGCCCGCAACTTTCAGGTGCTCGGGGTGGTTCTGGTAGGTGTCCAAATCCTCCCATGTGCGGAACTCGCAGATTAGGCAGACATCATAGTCTGTCTTTTTTGCATTCGGGATGTTGATACCCACTTCCTCCGAAACGAGGACGTCTATCTTCTCGCGCAGCGAGAGCAGACCTTCTTTGATGATTTGGGCATTCTCTAATTTGGTATGCCCCTCCGCCTCGTCTTGCAGGCGGAAAAATACAATGTGCTTAATCATAATGTGGTTGATTTACAAATCGCTACGCTGAACGGTCGTTTCACTATCTGACCGCTACGCTGTCCGATTTTTTTTATCTTACCAGATACTTACTCGGTTTTCGGGCGCGAGGTACATTGGCGATTCGGGGGTTACGTGCCATGCGTCGTACCATGCGCCGATATGCGGCAGTGCGCCATTCACACGCCAGCGACCGAGCGAGTGGGGGTCGGACTTCGTGCGATTGAGTATCTCCTCCGGGCGGATGTTGCCTGCCCAAACATTGGCATAGGCGAGGAAGAAACGCTGCTCGGGTGTGAAACCGTCTTTCTCAGCCACAAGGGCGTTACCATTCTCCTTCGTGGCATTTTGGAAAGCGTGGAAGGCGATTTGCAGACCTCCGTGGTCGGCGATGTTCTCGCCGAGCGTGAATGCGCCGTTGGCGAACACACCAGGGGCGACTTCGATATGGTTGAAATACTCCTCCATGACCTTGGTGCGGGCATCGAAGTTGGCTTTGTCTTCGGGTGTCCACCAGTTAATGAGGTTGCCGTCTTTATCGAACTGACAGCCCTGGTCGTCGAAGCCGTGGGTCATCTCATGCCCGATGACTACGCCGATAGCGCCATAGTTGAACGCATCGTCCGCCTCCATGTCGAAGAAGGGATATTGCAGGATACCTGCGGGGAAGCAGATCTCGTTGCTGCTGGGGTTGTAGTAGGCGTTGACGGTCTGCGGGTTCATGTACCATTTCGTTTTATCCACAGGCTTGCCAAGGAAGCTGAGGCTATACTCCTGCTCGAACTTGGAAGCGCGGAGCAGGTTCTCGTAGTAGGGCAACGATGCGTCGATGTTGAGAGCAGTGTAGTCGCGCCATGTGTCGGGGTAGCCGATTTTGATGGTGATGCTGTTCAGTTTTTCCAAGGCTTTTACTTTGGTTTCATCGGACATCCATGTGAGCGCTTCGATACGATCGCCAAAGGCTTTTTGCAAGTTCTTTACAAGGGTGAGCATGCGCTCTTTGTTCTCCTCGGGGAAGTATTTCTTCACGTACATTTGCCCTACGGCTTCGCCGAGCGTGCCGTTCACCATCGCCACGGCTCGTTTCCAGAGTGGGCTGGGCTCCTCTTTGCCGGAAAGCACCTTACCATAGAAGGCAAAGTTCTGCGCGTAGATTTCGGAGGAGAGGTAGGCGGCGCTTCCGTCAATGACCTGCCATGTGAGCAGGGTCTTGATGTCCTCAAGGGGCTCTTCTGCGAGGAGTTTTCCGCACTCCTGCAAGTGGCGTACCTGTCCGACGCTGAGGCTGTCGGGTGCGATAGCCATGGCTGCGAAATAGGTCGTCCAGTTGATTTGCGGCACGAGGGTTTGCAGGTCGGCAACGGACATTTTGTTGTAGTTGGCTTGCGGGTCGCGCAGTTCTACATTGCTGAATGCGGCACCGGCGATACGGGTCTCAAGGCGCAACACGGTAGCGGCTTTTGCCTCCGCATCGTTGAAGCCGTAGAGTGCGAACATCTTCGCTACATGCTCTTGGTAGGCGTTGCGGATACGGGTGGTGGCTTCATCGGTGTCGAAATAGTACTCTTTCTCGCCGAGGGCGAAACCACCTTGGTATTCGTTGAGGATGTTCATGGAGGAGTTCATAGCGTCTGCGTCCACGTACATACCCCATAGTCCCACTTCGTATGAGCGTCCGAGCAGGTCGCTGAGTTGTTCGCGGCTCGTCAGAGCGGCTATCTCGTCAAGCGCTTTCTGCACGGGGGCGATACCTTCTTGGTCGCGGCGCGCGGTGTCCATGGCGAGGTTGTAGACATCGGCAATCTTCTGGGCAACAGAGCCTTGGGGATGGGTGGTCTTAGCGATGTCTTGGATGAGTCCGTTCACCTGCTCAAGATTCTGCAAACCGAGTTGGTCGAAGGAGCCGAAGCGGCTGTACTCAGGTGTGAGCGGGTTGTTTTGCATCCAGCCGCCGCATGCGAACTGGTAGAAATCGTTCTGAGGAATGGCAGTCGTGTCGAGATTCTCGGGACGGATGCCGGTGGTTTGTTGTTGGGTGCAAGATGTAGTCATAAGAGCAATCGTTGCAAGCGAAAAAACAAGTTTTTTCATAATTTATTACTAATTAAGTCCATTTTCGGGTGCAAAATTACGCTTTTTTTTGGAGATACGCAAATTTTTTCGTAACTTTGCCCCCGAAATGTAGCAGGGAAACATATAATTTTGACAAAATTACAGAGCAAAACACCCTTACTACCGCAAGTAACATATAATTTTCGTGTAATTAGCCATTAATTTTTTGCTATGTTGCTGTGCAATTAACGGATAATTTACGACAATTAATGTTCGTATTTCGACAACGATAATTAAATGTTATATTCAAAATGATTCTTGACAAATTAGAGAACGCGGATTGGTATTTCGACAGCGTTCCGGGCTTTGCCCAGTTTATGAAGTTCTTTAACGAAAACGACTTGGAGGAGATGCCTGCCTGCAAGATTCACTTGGACGGCAATGACCTCTATGTTAACATCCTTGATTTCAAGGGTAAAGAGGAGGAGAACTGTCGTATGGAGGCACACCGTGACTACTTGGATATTCAGATTCCGCTGACCGAGGACGAGACGATGGGCTGGAAGGCACAGGTGGACTGCCAGGAGGTTACGCAAGAGTACGACGAGGGCAAGGATGTGGAGTTCTATGCTGATAAGGCTGCGGCTAAGTTCGTAGTGCCGGCAGGGCATTTCGCGGTATTCTTCCCCACGGATGCGCACCAACCCGGCATTGCTCCGGGCAAGCAGTATCGCAAGATTATTGTTAAAGCAAAAGCAAATTGCTGAGTTATTAGGATATAAGACCGCGCAATGCGCTGAAAGACCGTCTTACGACTGAAAGACCGCGATACGCGCTGAAAGACAAAAGACCGCTCACTTTGTTCGCTGTAAGACTGATATGGTCTCAGAAATGGTATCCTCTGCAAAAATCCCATGAATCTCGTCCCGACACGTCGGGATAAATAGAGCGTCAGCGAACAGGAATAGGAAAACTCCTTGCTGCGGGCTACGCCCTTGCAGA
>JALFGC010000043.1 GCA_022777485.1 Bacteroidales bacterium | reverse complement strand
CGATATAAACAAACTATTCTCAGCAGTCAAAGACTAAATTGGTTTTCCCGACAGGTCGGGACAAGTTTGGTAATGAATTAATGGTTAATTACACGTTAATTATACGTTAAAGAAAAATATCCCGACAGGTCGGGACAAGTTTGGTAATGAATTAATGGTTAATTACACGTTAATTATACGTTAAAGAAAAATATCCCGACAGGTCGGGATAAGTTTGGTAATGAATTAATGGTTAATTACACGTTAATTATACGTTAAAGAATACATATTTGAACAATTTTTGGAAATATTTGTTGAAATAAAAGAGTCATCGTTGTTTCAATGTATATGTATCTTATTTAGAGTTCACGTTAGCGTAGGGTGCAACCCTACGGTCAGGGCACACCCTCCTCCAACTCCCCCGCCCCTTTGGGGAGGGGGTAAGGGGGCGGGGCACATAAACCAAACGGCCAACCTGCCCCTCCCTGCCTAAATAATTAATGACCAATTAACGATAATTAACGGAGGCTTAAATCGCAATGAACGGAGTCTTTAATGGGTTTTTTAACGGCTTTTAATGGAGGCTTAAATCGCAATGAACGTAGTCTTTAATGGGTCTTTTAACGGCTTTTAACGGAGCCACCAAAAGCCCCCCAAAAACAAGGCTGTATCGATATGCAGATGATAGTTAATGATTAGTTAGCGATTAGTTAGCGATTAGTTAGTGATTAGTTAGTGATTAGTTAGTGATTAGTTAATGATTAACGATGGTATAAGCCGCCTCTCAGCGACCTTTCAGCACCCCTTCAACCGCCCCTCACCCACCTCTCATCCACACCTTTGCCCCCCTCACCTACTCTTGTTAGCCCGCCTTCCCAACTCCATAAACCAACGAGGCTGCCTAACTCCTCTCGTTAGACAGCCTCGTCGTCGGTATGCAGAAGACTCTGCTTATTGAATGTTCTCGCCCAAGATGGTGTAGGTCTTGTCGCCGCGAATAATCAGCACTTGCCCGTCGCGAACGACTTTGCGCAAGCCGTTGTCTTCGGCAGCCGTGTTGAGGTTGCCTGTGGGAGCCTCGTACTCTGCCATGTTGAAGAACTCGCTCCAGTACTCATCGGCTTGGTAGCGTTCCAGCGTGCCTTTGGGTACGAAGACGGGCGTTGCACGGTTCACATCCTCGAAGGTCTTCGCCTCGATGGTCGGCGGCACAAGGGCATTGACATACATCGTGCCCAGTTTCTCGCAGCCTGCGAAGCCGTTGTCGGCAATCTTCTTCATCGTGCTCGGAATAGTCAGTTCTTTGAGGTACGTGCAACCATAGAACGCAGCCAAACCAACCTCTTCTACGCCCTCGGGGAGCGTCAGGCTACGCAGGCTATGGCAGTTGTAGAATGCCCATGCGCCAATCTCCTCCACATTGTTTCCTGCGAAGACAACGCTGTCCATCGAGCGGCAGTCCTCGAAGGCACTGATACCGATGCGGGTAACGCCCGCGGGGATAGTGATACCGCCCAAGAAACGCGCGTTTTGGAGAGCGTAATCGCCAATCTCCACCAAGCCCGCAGGCAAGTAGAGGGTGCGGACAGCATTTACATAGTCGTATTCTCCTCTAATGATCGAATCGTAGGCGTTGGTGTTATCTACATAGACTGCGTCGTACCAGTCATCCAAAGCCTGCCCATTAGAGATAATGACGGTATCACTCATAGTGCAATAATCTTCACCCAACTCTAAATTTCCGCGGAAGTATTGCAGGTTGCGGCAACCATAGAGAGGCATATTGTCCCAATACCAATCCTCTGTCTCCCAGTGGATGTTGTTGCCGAGGTACTCGAAGTGGGTCAGTCGGTTGTTGTCTGCGAAGGCTCTATCTCCGACTTCCTCTACGCTGGCGGGGATGAGGATAGTGGTGATAGGTTGTTCATAGAAAGCCCACGCATAAATAGAGGTCATGCCTTCGGGCATGCTGACGGAGGTGATTTGCATCTCTTCGTATTGCCACCACGCGGGGTGGTTCTCCAAGTCCATATCGCCGGAGCCCGTGATGGTGAGGGCACCGTTGTCCCATATCCAGTAGAGGTTATCGCCGCACTTGCCGCCCATATCGCCTGCGGCAAAGGTAGCAAAGAGCGTGGTATCGGAGGTGAGATATATTTCGCGGTTTGCGATGCTGTTGCCGTCAGACCACTCTACGAAGTGGTAACCCTCGTTGGGAGTGGCGGTGATAGTTACTACATCGCTTTGGTAGAAGATACCGCTGCCGTTGACTGTACCCATGTTCTTGCAAGCGGACTCTACGCCAACGAGTACTTGCACTTGTTGTTTCTTGGCAAAGTGTGCAACGAGCGTGGTGTCGCTCACTACTTTGATACTACGGCAAGCGTCTGCGTAGCCGTCGCTCCAACCTGTGAAATAGTAGCCCTCATCAGGTACGGCGCATATATTGTCTATCCACTCTCCGTCGCTATCGCAGTCGGTCATAGTGGTCTCGATGTTGCCAATAGGCTCACCATATTGCGTCAGCGAGCCGTGTTCGGCAGCGGAGATGTTCACTTGGTAGGTGGGCACATTGAAGAGGGAGGTGATAACGGTGTCGGAAGTGATGGTGATGGTGCGCTCGTTGTCGGTAACACCATCGCTCCAACCGAGCCATGTGCCGCAACTCATATTGTCCTCATAGAAATAGACAGACAAGCCTTCGCCTACGGTGATGTTTATCTCTGAATCATAGCCGAACCACGAATCACTTATGCCGCCCCAATCGTTGTTAATATACTGATAGTAGCCGCGGATGCTATTTCCACGGAGGGTAACGGAGTAGTATTTTATTTCTTCAAACAGTGCCGTGATAGTGGTATCTTGCGTGATGGTGAAGGTGCGGTATTGTTCGGTGTTGCCATCGCTCCATCCTGTGAAATAGTAGCCCTCATCCGGTACGGCGCATATGTCTATCCACTCTCCGTCGCTATCGCAGTCGGTCATAGTGGTCTCAATGTTGCCAATAGGCTCACCATATTGCGTCAGCGAGCCATGCTCGGCAGCGGAGATGTTCACTTGGTAGGTGGTTGCATCGAAGAGGGAAGTGATTACGGTGTCGGAAGTGATGGTGATGGTGCGCTCGTTGTCGGTAACGCCATCGCTCCAACCGATCCATGTACCGCACTCCATATTGTTTTCGTAGAAATAGACAGACAAGCCTTCGCATACGGTGATGTTTATTCTCTCTGACTCATCGTTGAACCACATTTTATCTATGTCGCCCTTCTCGTTAATATACTGAAAATAGCCGATGATACTGTTTCCACGGAGGGTAACGGAGTAGTATTTTATTTCTTTAAACAGTGCCGTGATAGTGGTGTCTTGCGTGATGGTGAAGTTGCGGCATCGTTCGGTGCTGCCATCGCTCCAGCCTGCGAAATAGTAGCCCTCATCAGGTTCGGCGCAGATTTCGTTTGTAGTCAATTCATTGCCGCAGTCTGTCATCTCAACAGAGAAGGTATCTGTTTCTAAATAGTCCCAGTAGTTGTTTACTCTTAAAAAACCATTTTCGCCAGCGAAGATATTAACTTGATAGGTTGTGCTTTCAAATTGGGCAACTAATGTGGTGTCTTGTGTGAGGTTGAGGGTACGCGGGTTATCGGTGTTGCCATCGCTCCATTGTACAAAGTGCATGCATGAATCAGTTGTTGCCTCGATGGTGGCGGTGTTAGCATCGCAGTCGGTGGCGGTGATGGTCGCCTTGCTGCCCTTGGTGGCAGAGAGGTTAACGCGATAAGTGCCATCATCAACAATGGGCAAGAATTGCCATACTGGCGTTACCAAATATACACCCATGGTGAAACAAGGTACAGAGATAGTCGCATCGGACTTGAAAGTACCGCTTTCAATGGTGGGTGGTGTGGTGCATTCTACGGTTACCTGTGCGCAAGAAGAGAACGCATCGCCTCCAATGCTTGTAACGGAATTGGGGATGGTGATGGAGGTGAGGGAGGTGCACCAAGCGAACGCCTGGTATCCAATGCTTGTTACGGAGTTGGGGATGGTGATGGAGGTAAGGGAGTAGCAGCTACGGAACGTCACGGATCCAATTCTTGTTACAGAGTTGGGGAGGGTGACGGAGGTGAGGGAGGAGCAATCCGTGAACGCACAGTCTCCAATGCTCGTTACGGAGTTGGGGATGGTGATGGAGGTAAGGGAGGAGCAACCACTGAACGCCTCTTCTCCAATGCTTGTTACGGAGTTGGGGAGGGTGATGGAGGTGAGGGCGGAGCAATCATGGAACACATAGTTTCCAATGCTTGTTACGGAGTTGGGGAGGGTGATGGAGGTGAGGGAGGGGCAACCACAGAACGCTGCCCTTCCAATTGTGGTAAGTCCTTCGGGCAGGGAGACGGAGAGGATGTCGCTGCTTACTTGTGCCCACGGCTGATTGCTACTCCAATTGTCATAATCAGTCATAGCCCCACTTCCTTCGATGGTGAGGGCTTTGGTTTCGGTGTCGTACGACCATGTGAGGTTGTCGCCACAGGTGCCGGTTACGACATTCGCATGCAGGGCTATGCTACATAGCACCATGCATAGAAAAGTGGATACTTTTTTCATAATTTGTGTTGATTAAAAGTTAATATATGATATTGTTTTTGGTTTATACTCTGATATATGCCTCCATTAAAGCCCGTTAAAGGTTCATTAAAAGCAATGTGTTAATGGTTTTTAACGTGAGTTCGATATAAGCAAACTATTCTCAGCAATCAAAGACTAAATTGGTTTTCCCGACAGGTCGGGACAAGTTTGGTAATGAATTAATGGTGAATGCTTGCATCCCGACTTGTCGGGATTACACGTTAATTATACGTTAGAGAATACATATTTGAACAATTTTTGGAAATATTTGTTGAAATAAAAGAGTCATCGTTGTTTCAATGTATATGTATCTTATTTCGAGTTCACGTTTTTTATATGGTTTTTAGTGGAGAAAATCGCCCTTTCGGGGCTTATTGTGGTTTGGTAGCAGAAAGAGCAAAAAGAAGGCGTGAACTTTCGTTCGCTCATCTGACATTTTGAGGTTCTGGACTACCTATTAACAATCAAATTTACTATGCAAAAGCCCACGCGGCAACGTGAGCGTCAGTTGGCTTTTGCTTGATTGTTAATGAGATTTTGAAAGTGTCCAGTTTCCAAAATGTCAAGTTCGGCTTGTAACGCTATAAAGTATGTATGTACGCATCGCCTCTACGATGTAGGTGTTTCATGGGCTCGTTGGGTTCGCTGTTTTTTATTCGCTGCGCAAAGGTACTGCTTTTTTAGGAAATATGCAAGTGTTTTTAGAAAAAAATAATAATCTGCAAGTGGACTCCCATTACACCGACCCCGCATGGGACGACACTACGCATTGGGAAACAACGAGTATATCATTCATCGCATGTATTTACGCAAACAACTGCCGCAAATCCATCCGCAGGAAAGTCTCGCAATCCAACCCATCTGCGCTGATAACCAAGGAACGGAAGGGCTGAAACTTGTTAGCGAACTGAACTAATCCGGTATTCATACTACGCCGCCCTGATTTCACCTCAATAGCGATGGTCTTGCCGCGTCTGGATAGTATAAAGTCCACTTCCTCATTACGCTCTCTCCAATAGTATAGTTGGTAGTCGCATACAGCTGCTTGGCTAATCAGATAGGCACCGATAGCAGATTCTACATATCGCCCCCATTCTTCCGGCGAGAGCAGGGCTTGCTCTAAACGCAGGTCGTGGTAAACAGTCCGAAACGCGGAGTTGTGCACCTGAAACTTGGGGACGGATTGGTATTTGCGGGCAGTATCTACTGCGAACTTCTGCAGTCCGCCCAACAAGCCTGCCTCGTCCAGCAATGACAAGTAGCCGGCAATGGTGCTTACATTGCCTGCGTCTTGCAGCTGTGCCACCACCTTCGTGAGGGACAACTCTTGCCCGGAATAGCAGCAACCAATCTCGAAGAGCTGACGCATCAGTTGAGGCTTCATAATCTTTGTGGAGAGAAAGACATCTTTGGAGATGGCGGGCTCAATCAGTGAGTCAATCACATATTGTTTCCAACGGTAAAAATCGCCAATCAAGGGAACAGCCCCCGGGAACCCCCCATAATAAACATATTGTGTCCAGTCTATACCAAATGCCTCTTGCATCTCGGTGAGTGTCCAGTGGGGAAGGCGGATTAGTTCAAAGCGCCCGGCTAACGACTCGGTAAGTCCTTGCATAATCAGCGTTCTTGACGAACCCAAAATAACCACTTTCAGATTGCGTTTCTCGCGGCTGTCCCTGTCCCACTCGGATTTTACCGTCTCGCTCCAATTGGTAATCTTCTGTATCTCATCCACTACCAACAGGTGCTCGGTTTCTTTATTCACCTGCATTTTCATGCGAGCCGTCTCCCAAACTTGCGCCAGCCAGTCGCGAGAGACATTGGGCACATCGTCGGCTGTATAACTATCATACGGCGATGAATACTCCTCCAAAACTTGTTGAATAAGGGTCGTTTTTCCGACCTGACGAGGACCGATTAACACTTGAATGTGCATTCTCTGCTCATTCAATCGGCTTATAACCTGCTGATAATAAATGCGTTTATACATGTCTTTGCAAAATGTTCAATCTGAAACTACAAAATGTTCAATGAACTGAACAAAAATGTTCAATCGCTGCAAAGGTACTGCTTTTTGATGAAATATGCAAGTGTTTTTAGAAAAAATCAAGTGTTTTTAGAAAAAAAATAATAATCTGCAAGTGGACTCCCATTACACCGGCAAAAACCCTTCAAGTCGTTGAGCCGCCGCTGAGCCGAGAATCATAGGTGATTCTTGGGTGATTCTTGGGTGATTCATAGGTGATTCATAGGTGATTCATAGGTGATTCATAGGTGATTTAGCCGCCAAGCCCCAAGGGGCGACATAACTCATTGGCATACCATGAGCTGTATTTACAAACCCAGTTTGAATCGGAAGCGGATGCCCCATGTAGGGGTGGTGAGGTCTTGTCGGTTGGTGAGTCGCCAGATGGCATACACCTCGCCCACACGGAAGATATTGCCTATGCCGACACCCACCTCGGTGTAGGGGCTGCAGAGCAAGTCGCCGTCGCCCCATGCGAGTTTGAAATCCACGAGTTCGTGCAGCCGGCAGTAGCGAATGCCCGGGATGAGGTTGAAGAGCACGCCTTGCCCGTCCCAGAGCGCGTGGAGCGAGAGCCACCCGCGGGCGCTGTATTGCAGGTTGTTCATCAGCGTGAAGCGGTAGGGGTCGAAGGCATACGACTGGTTGCCCTCGAAATGGTGCAACATGGGATAGGGTACCTCGCCGAAGATATAGCCTGCGGAGAACGCCCAGTCGAGAGTGCCGCCCATGCCCAACCGCGCCCGCTGCTTGACAAGCACTTGCAGTTTGGCATAAAGGGAATAGCCGCCCGCCCACCTCTCAGAGTCGAAACGAATAAGTCCTTTATCCTGAGTCCTTAATCCTTCATCCTGCACGCTTCCTGCCTCGGCGGAGAGGAAGAGGGTGGGGTATTGGCTATGGACATAGCGGCGCAGGAAATAGCCGTCCACCTTGCGCTCGCCCCAACTGAGTCGGAAGACGGCACCAAGCGACTGATAGCGATAGGGGGCGGTGGCAAGGATACTGGGCGCGAGGTTGCGCGTGGCATGCTCCGTGTACCAAGGGTTCCACCTGCCTACATGGGCATAGAGGCGGGTCTCTAATAGGTCGCTCCAGTCGTTCTCCGTCTCTATGCGGAACTCGCGTTGCCGCGAATAGGTATTCACCGCCTGCGCATTGGTGTAGAGGTTGCGGAAGAGAAGGGCGGTAAGGTCGAAGCGTCGTTTGCCGAAGAAATTCTCGTGGTAGTAAGAGTACATACCATCTACTTCGGTGGCGATATAGTGGTCCTCATATTCTATGCGCAGGATGTTGCGCCGCAGGGTGGGCAGGTTGATACTGACGCGCCCGAGCCCTTTCCACCGTTGGTCGTGGAAGCCGTAGCCCGCTGCGGCTTCCAGCGACACATTCTTCCACAGCCGCTCGTTGGTGCGTAGCGGCAAGCCGAGGTGCACCCACTCGCTCTCGCCGAAATCGACTATCTCACGGATATTGCCGATATCCACGCAGGTGCCGGTAGGGATATAGCCCGTGGTGAGCACCGTAGCAGCGAACTTCGCCACACGAATAAGAGGAAGAGAATCTAATGTGGATGAAGGATGAAGGACACAGGATGAAGGACTTGTTACCTCCGTCTCTGAGGCGGACAAGGAGGTGCGGTCTCCAGGCCGCACCATGGTCTCCAGTTTGCTTTCCTGCTGCGGCATGGAGACCGTACCTCCTTCATCCAATAAACTATTTTGTCCTTCATCTTTTATCCTTAATCCTTCATCCCCCACCTCCGTCCTCATCAGCACGGTGGGGAAGAGGTGGGTGGTGTCGGTCTTGACGGCGAAGTCGAGCAGGACACTTATCTGCTCGTGGCTGAGGCTGTGGTCGGGTGCGAACTGCTGGTGTATCTGCAGTTGGCTCAGGTAGTTCACGCGGCTCTGCGCAGGCACCTCGGCATAGACCGACCGAACGGCGTAGGTGGCAGAGTCGATCCACATCTCGCCGTTGAAGGTGGCATAGAAAGGGTTCTTCGTGCGGAAATGCACCAAGTACGCGCCCGGTACGGAGTCGGCGAGGAAATAGTGGTAGTAGGTGTTGCCCGAAGAGGCAAGCGGCGAGAGGAAACTCTCGCCGAGGATGTCGAGGGAGTTGAGGTAGAAATTGAGGTTCTGCGGCGGAGTGAGCAGGACGGAGTAGTCGGAGGCGGAGAGGATGAGTGCCTGCTCCTGTTTCTCGCCTGCGGGGCGCATACCCTTGCCGATGAGTTGCACGGGCTGCGTAGAGCGATAGAGGGGCAGGAGGAAGGTGGAGTCGTCGGTGGTGAGCAAGCCCGCTCGCAGGCTCTTCCATAGGTGGCGTTGCAGTTGCCGCTTGCCGATGTGGCTGATATACAGTTCGGTGGAGGCAACCCATGTCTGCTCGGAGTCCAATAAGTCTTGGCTCTTGGTTCCTTGCTCTTGGCTCTGTAATGTTCGGTCATTGAATGCGCGATGGGCGCGCACTTGTGCGATGAGGGGGATGGCGGGGTTCTCTCCCGGGAGGGCGACCACCTCTGCCAAGAGGTTCGTCTTCTCGCGCAGCAGCACCTGCATGCCTGCCATGGTGTTCGGCTCGATGTCGTAGCGCTGGGTGTGGTAGCCCACGGCGGAGATGATGAGTCGCCGCTTGCGGTCGATGTCGGCTCTCAGGCAGAAACTGCCCTCTTCGTTGCTGACCGTCCCTTGCTGCGTCCCTTGCAGGTAGAGGTGTACGTTGGGGATAGGTTCGCCCGTTGCTTCATTCAGCACATCGCCTACAAGAATCACCTCACCGGCATGCAGCGCGAGGCTGCATGCCAAACACCCGATGCACAACGCCAAACGCTTTGTGCAGGAGGATAAAAGAGCAAGGAGGCGATTATTTCGCATTATGCTTCTCTATCTGGCGGTCGAGTGCGTCCAGCGCCTCATCCACCGCCTGCTCGAAGGTGTCGCACACCTTCTCGGCGAAGAGTTCGTTGCCGATACCGCGCACGCGGATGGTTGCCTCTTTGTTGAGGTTGGTCTCGCGCTTGATGACGGTCAGGCGAATCTCCATCTCAGCTGCCTCGGGCAATAGTTTCTCATAACGACGGGTTTTCTTCTCGATGTGGGCTGACAAGCGGTCAGCGATGTCAAAATTGACGGCTTGGGTGTTGAGTTTCATAATACTGGACCCCCTCCGTCTCCCCCTACGGAGGGGGAGAGATTTGGGAAGTTAGTTAAAGTTAAACAATAGTTTTTTTTATATTAGTCTCCCTTTAAGGGAGATTTAGAGGGTCTTATAAAGTCTCCCTTTAAGGGAGATTTAGAGGGTCTTGGAGATTTAGAGGGTCTTTATTGGTTCTCCCCCTTTAAGGGGGAGTTAGAGAGGGTCTTATTCGCTCTGGGGTGGGCGTGTTGGTAGGCTTTCTGCACCTGTTCGAAGGTGGTGTGGGTATATACTTGCGTGGTGCTGAGGGAGGCATGCCCGAGCAGGGTCTGTATGGTGCGAATGTCCGCGCCGTGGTTGAGCATGGTGGTGGCGAAGGTGTGTCTGAGCACGTGCGGCGAGTGCTTCTTCAGAGTGCTGACCTCGCCCATGCGTGAGCGCACGATGCGGTAGATATCGTTCTCCGTCAGGGGTCTTATCTCCTCCTTGCGGCTCTGCTTCAAGAGGAGGGGGAGGGCTAAGGAGGTGCGGTCTCCAGGCCGCACCATGGTGTCGGAATTGTCTTCTTCGTGCGGCTTGGAGACCGCACCTCCTGTGCTCTGTGTCCCCAACTCCGCGCGGAAATCGAGGTAGGTCTGTATCTGCGTGGCGAGGGTGTCGCCGATGGGGATGACGCGCTCTTTGCGGCGTTTGCCGAAGACGCGTATCTGCTTCTGCTTTAGGTCAATATCTGTCGGCGTGAGGTGGCATAACTCCGCGCGACGCATGCCCGTTTGATATAGCAATTCGATGATGAGGCAGTCGCGTGCGGAGCAGAAATCATCGGCGGCGAAGTCCATCTCTGTGGCTTGCTCCATCTCGCTCTCGCGGAAGAAGACGGGCAGCGGCTTGTCGGCTTTGGGGGCGATGACGCGCTGCGTGATGTCTTTGTCCACGCGCCCCATGCGCAGCAGGTACTTGTAGAACGACCGCAGGCTGGAGAGCCGCCGCTTGACGCTGCGGACGGACTGTTTCTGCTCGTCGAGCATGTGCATCATCCATGCTTTCACGTCCTCCTCATCTACCATCTTCGGGTCGTATTGTTCGGGCGCTATGCCGAGAAATCGGCAGAAATCCCTAAGGTCATCGCGGTAGGCGCTGACCGTCTTCGGCGAATAGTGCCGCTCAATGGCAATATAGTTGAGGAAAGATTGCATATTGGATTGCTTCGTTGTCCGACCATTTCATTGTCCGACCGCTTCGCTGAACGACTGATTCGCTTTTTGAACAACCTCCGTGAGAATCTTTCAAAATCTCGTGAGCGATAGCGAGCAGGCTTTAACTCCTTGCTCGGCTCCGCCGCGCAGAGATTATGAAGGATTATGAACGGATGTCTAACCGTTTTACGCCTTACTTTACCTTTGTATATTAGTCTTTCAGCGAACGAAGTGAGCGGTCGTTTGTCGTTCAGCGTAGCGGTCGGACAGTCGCAGATGGTCTTCTATATCTCTTTCCCCACGCCGGTTTCGGCTTCGAAGGGGAAGAGTCCGAAGAGTTCGGCATCGATATGGTCGGTTACCCAGCGGAAGTCCTTGGCGTTGTCGCCGAACTTTATCTTGTCGCCATCAATGATGAGCAGCCTGCCTTTGTACTCGCTAATCCACGCTTCGTACTTGTCGCTCAGTCCTTGCAGGTAGTCGATACGCATGGTGGACTCGTAGGCGCGTCCGCGTTTCTGTATCTGCGCCACGAGGGTGGGGATGGACGAGCGGATATAAATCATCAGGTCGGGCATCTTCACGAGCGACATCATCAGGTCGAAGAGGTCGCGGTAGTTGTCGAAGTCGCGGTCGGACATATACCCTTGGTCGTGGAGGTTAGGTGCGAAGATGCGTGCGTCCTCGTAGATAGTACGGTCTTGGATGATGTACTTATCCGATTGGGCAATCTCCACCACATCCTTGAAGCGTTTGTTGAGGAAGAACACTTGCAGGTTGAACGACCAGCGACTCATATCTGCATAGAAATCCTCCAAGTAGGGATTGAACTCCACACTCTCGAATCTGGGCTCCCAGCCATAGTGCTTGGCGAGCATCTTTGTTAGGGTTGTCTTTCCGCAACCGATGTTTCCTGCTACCGCGATGTGCATAATATATCTTTGTTAGATTAAAGACCGCTTCGCTAAATGATGAAGGATTAAAGACGAACAAGTTTTGCCTCTGAAAACTCATAGACGAAGGTAATAAGTCTTTCATCCTTCATCCTTCATCCTTTATCCTTAAAATAGTCCAAACAGTTGTGCGTCTATCTTGTTGTTTACTCGTTGGAAGTCCTCGGGGCGGTGTTCAAAGTCCAGTCCGTCGGCTTCTATCACCAGCACCTTGCCTTCGTATTGATGGAAGATAAAGTCTTCGTATTCGTCGTTTAGGTCGCTCAGGTAGTCTATCTGCATGGTCTGCTCGTAGTCTCGCCCGCGCTGCTGAATCTGTGCGATGAGTGCGGGGACCGACTTGCGCAGGTATATCATCAGGTCGGGCAACCGCATCTGCTGCTTCATCAGGTCGAAGAGTTCCATGTAGGTCTCGAAGTCCCGTTTGGAGAGGTCGCCGCGGCGGTAGTTGTTGCGAACGAACACATACACGCCTTCGTAGATACTACGGTCTTGCACGATAGTGTGGTCGGCTTGCGCGATGGCGAGCATATCTTTGAACCGCTCTTTGAGAAAATAGGTCTCCAAGCAGAACGACCAGCGGGGGATGTCGGTGTAGTAGTCCGACAGGTAGGGGTTGAACTTCACGCTCTCGAAGCGCGGCTCCCAACCGTAGTGCTTGGCGAGCATCTTCGTGAGTGTCGTCTTCCCTGCACCGATATTTCCTGCTATGGCGATATACATATAATGGGGACTCTCCCCGACCCTCCCTACAAGGGAGGGAGTATGAAAGATTGGCTTTTTAGTTAAACAATAGTAATTTTTCTTCTCCCTCCCTTTGTAGGGAGGGCAGGGGTGGGTCGTCTCCTATAAACTTTCCGCAAAGATACAACAAAAAAAAGAGATACGCAAATAATTCCGCAAAAAAAGTAGAAAAAATTGCGTTTCTAAATGGACACTATAACAAATAGGGAATGAAGTGGGGTGTGCCAGCGTGCCAGTGTGCCAGCAGTTTCCATAAATACACCCGCGCGCGCACGCACATATATATTTTAGAAAACTGCTGGCACGCTGGCACACTGGCACACTTCTGACTTTTTATTCCCTCTCCACGCACTCCCCTATGCCTACCCAAAACAGTACGATTATTAAGATTTCCCCGTTCTGACCTTCCCGTGTATTTTTCGCGGGTCTATCGCGGGTCTCCCGCGGGTCGTCAGCAAACCAAACCTCCCCAAGAAATGTACGATTGTTAAGATTTCCCTTTTTCTCTCTTCCCATAAAAACGGTTGCCCGCCTCATTCCCGTACACTACAAAAACAATAGAGACTGCCATTTTGGCAGTCTCTATCCATACATATCAGCCACCCTGCGGCGGATTACTTCTTGAAGTAGCGGTTGAAGAGACCCTCAAAGCCCTTGCCGTGGCGAGCCTCATCCTTTGCCATCTCGTGAACGGTATCGTGGATAGCATCGAGGTTCAACTCTTTCGCACGCTTAGCGATACGCAGTTTGTCCTCGCATGCGCCGGCCTCTGCCATCATACGCTTCTCCAAGTTGGTCTTGGTATCCCATACTACATCGCCCAGCAACTCTGCGAACTTAGCGCAGTGCTCTGCCTCCTCAAACGCATAGCGCTTGAAAGCCTCTGCTACCTCAGGATAACCCTCGCGGTCTGCCTGACGCGACATTGCCAAGTACATTCCTACCTCGGTAGCCTCACCCATGAAGTGCGCGTTCAAGTCTTCCTTCATCTGTGCGTCGGTGTCTTTGGCTACGCCGATTACGTGCTCGCAAGCGAATGCCAAGCCTGCGTTCTCGTCAACGGTCTTCCAGGTTACTACTTGTTTGCACTGCGGGCAACGCTCAGGTGCCTCTGCGCCCTCAAAGACGAATCCGCAAATCGGGCAAATAAATTTCTTGTTCATTGTCGTAAAGTTTTGTTTAATGTTGATAAATATCGTTAACTATTTCTATGCAAAAATCATACCAAATTTTTTGGTCTGTTCTGTACCCTCCGATTACTCCAATTCTTAATTCTTAATTCTTAATTAGATTCGCAGCGCCCTCTTAATTCTTACTTCTTAATTCTTAATTAATCAGAGCATGCGCCCTCTTAATTCTTAATTAAATTCGCAGCGCCCTCTTAATTCTTAATTCTTAATTCATAATTAAATTCGCAGCGCCCTATTAATTCTTAATTCTTAATTCTTAATTCTTAATTAAAAATCGTTTCCACCGCCTTCTTCGTTATCTCATCGTCTCGCTCAAAGAGCGGGAAGAAACCCTCATCGCCGAGGATATTGCGCACAATATACGCATTCACCAGCCTGAGAATCAGCGGCTTCGACTTCGCTATCTCTTGCTGATTGGGCGCTACGCCCTTGTCTTTGCAGTACTGCACAAACTCCGGCAGCCAGTTAGCCGCCAGCAGGTGCTTCTCCAGCGACTGCCAGTCTTTGGAGCGGCTCAACTCCTTGCGGTGCGCGTCGGTGTATTGGTAGGCGAACTGATAGGTGTAGGCGCGGTTCGCCACTTGGTTGAAATACGGGGTGTAGAGCGTCGTGTCGCGCCCTACGAACACATCCGGCATGATACCTCCCCCGCCGTACACCACGCGCCCCTTCTTCGTGCGATAAGTCGTAGTGTCTTGGTAGTGCACAC
>JALFGC010000015.1 GCA_022777485.1 Bacteroidales bacterium | reverse complement strand
CAAATACCAACCTCAGGGTACAGAGATACTGACTGATACAACGGTGGACATGACCAAAACTTGCACAATAGCACCGCTTAGTGCAATGATTGTCAAACTGTTACATAAATAATCATTATCTATCTCTAATAGTTCCAAGTGTTAGATATTCCATTTATTGTATAAGGTATTAGTAGAGCACAACGAGTATGGTTATCGCTATTTTTGGTAATGCGATGAAGAACAACACCCTGATAGAGGTGTCGCATATATTGGAGTTCATGGCGGCGCACGGTGTGCAGGTGTTGCTGTCGCAGGAGTTGCGGCAGGAGTTGCAGTTGCGCGAGTACCCCGCTTTCTCAGAGGAAGCGCAGGAGGGAGATGAGCCTGTTGACTTCGCGATGTCCGTCGGCGGCGATGGCACCTTTCTCACCACCGCCGCAGCCGTGGGAAGCCGCAACATACCCATCGTGGGCGTGAACTGCGGGCACTTGGGTTTCTTAGCAGATGTGCAGACCAAGGATGTGGATATCATCATGCGCCAACTTATTGAGGGGCAATACACCATCGAGCAACGCTCGCTGCTGAGAGTGTGCTGCGGGCGCCAAGACCTTATCATGTCGCCCTACGCGCTCAACGAGGTGGCGCTGATGAAGCAAGGTATGAGTAGCATGATTTCCGTGGAGGTGAGCGCCAACGGCGAGTTCCTGCACACCTACCACGCCGACGGGCTGGTGCTCTCCACGCCCACGGGCAGTACTGCCTACAACCTATCTATCGGAGGTCCCCTGTTAGTGCCGCAAACTAAGGGTATCATCCTTGCGCCGATAGCCACTCATAGCCTCACCGTACGACCGCTCGTAGTGCCCGATGATTGGAAGTTCGACCTAAAAGTGAATAGCCGTTACCAGAGTTACATGCTCTCTATCGACGGTCGCAGCCAGATACTGAACACCGATGTCAGCCTGCACATAGAGAAAGCACCCTACACCATTAAGGTGGTGCAAGTGGGCGAGAACAGTTTCCTCAAATCCCTGCGCGATAAACTGAACTGGGGACGATGATGTATACTGCGTGTGCGCAACTCCGCTTCGCTCCGTGTTGGCAACTTCGTGTTGGGAACTCTGTGTTGGGAACTTCGTGCTGGAAAAGTCCCGAAGGGGTGTACAACTATTCAACAGGAACTGACATACTTATAACTACAAACAGGAACTGACATACATAACACAATAAACATGGAACTACTTTTCATCACTTGGGATATTGACCCGATATTGTTGCACTTCGGCGATGGCGGGGTGCGCTGGTACGGACTGCTGTGGGCAATAGGTATCATGCTCTGCTATTGGGTGCAGGTGCGGCTCTATAAGCATGAGCATTGCCCCGCCGATTGGACGGACAAACTCTTTGTGTGGATGGTGCTGGGCACTATCATCGGTGCGCGCTTAGGGCATTGCTGGTTCTACGAGTGGCACGATGTTACCAACCCTGCCTTGGCGCGCTACTGCGCCGCCATGGACATCTCCACCGACCCCGTGCAGATTTTCGGCTGGACAATCAACTACCGCAATCCCTACATTGAGCACCCCTTCAAACTGCTCAAGATTTGGGAAGGCGGACTGGCGAGCCACGGAGGTGCCATCGGGTTGATTATCGCCGCATGGCTGCTTGACAAGACGCAGTTTAAGAAATACCCGCAGTACCACACCTCTTGGATTTGGATACTCGACCGCTTGTGCGTGGGCGTGTGCTTGACGGCATTCTGCATCCGACTGGGTAACCTGATGAATAGTGAGATTTATGGTGGTCCCACCGATATGCCATGGGGCTTTATCTTCGTCCGCGACGGGCAGACAGTGCCTTGCCACCCGACGCAAATCTACGAGATGCTCTACTGCCTTACCGCAATGGCGGTAACATGGCCGATGTACTGGAAAGGCAAAGCCTACCGCCGCGAGGGACTGCTCTTGGGCGTGTTCTTTGAGATTATCTTCGTTACCCGCTTCGGGCTGGAGTTTATCAAGAACGACCAAGAACTCTTCGAGGCAGGACATATTCTGAACATGGGTCAGTGGCTCAGCATCCCCTTCATCCTCCTCGGTATCTACCTCATCATCCGCGCCTTCCGCCGCCCCCTCCTCCCCGAAGTCCTCAAAGCCCCCGAGGTAAAAGAGAAAGAAAAGAAATAGAGGATACAAAGCCTGTTAAAAATCTATTTATCACACATGGAAATACTATTGAACCATATTCGTTATGAACTCAATGATGATGGTACAGCATCTGTAAGCAAACAAGAAAAACAAATCCAAGGGGATGTGAATATTCCAAGTGCTATTACTTACCAAGAAAAAAGATATCGTGTAACGAGCATTTGGAATTGTGCATTCTACAACTGCACAGGGCTCACTGCCATTACCATTCCC
>JALFGC010000051.1 GCA_022777485.1 Bacteroidales bacterium | reverse complement strand
CATTGGACTTTGGGTTCAGTCCGTGCGCCTCTTCCCATGCGTCGGGAATACCATCTCGGTCAGTATCTTTTTGCGGTTCTTCTGTCCGTAGCATAGGCCACCCTCCGGCATCCTTCTGCGTGTCAATCAGTCCGCTCGTGGAGCCGTTAGAGCCCTTGCAGGTGGCACTCCCGTTGCGTACCTCCTCCGCAATGCGAACATCTATCGCATCGCGGTGAAGTGAGCATCCTGCCTTTGCCAGTACGGTCTCTAAGGCTTGCTCCGCGCTCTCCTCTGCGGTCAGCATGGTCAGTCCCTCTGTCCAACGCGCAGCGGCTTTCACGGCCTCCGTCTTCACCGTACTGCCCTGCCAGTTGTCAGCCGTTACCTGCGGAGAGCCATACATATAGTTCCCTTGCAGATAGAACTTCGCGGGCACCACAGCACCATATGGCGAGCAGTTGCTGCAACTTACCGTAGGGTCAAGTAGGCGTTCTTTTTTCGAGGTCGCAGGTCCTGGCTTGTAGTAGTTGTTCACCATGTTGATTTGCCGCGCCTGCTTCACGCCCTCACCGCCGTAGGTGGAGTTGCCGCCCCAGTTGTACACCACGTTGTTCACATAATCAATCGGTCCGAAGCAGGTCTGATTGACATAGTAGTGGTCAAACCGCGGGTTACGCGAGTCGTGGTGTGCCAAGAGGTTGTGGTGGAAGGTGGCATTGGTGCCACCCCATATCCCGCCGTAGCCGTGCCTGCCCTTGCCGTGCACGGAGTTGCGCAACGACTCCGTGATGAAGCAGTATTGTAGCGTGAAGTCCGTATTGCCGTAGCACGACACACACTCATCCGTGCTCCACGAGAACGAACAATGGTCTATCATGATATTCTTCCTGCCCACAATCGTCAAAGCATCTCCCTCCACATTATGCTCATCCCCCATCCGAAAACGCATAAAGCGGATGATCACATTGCTTGCTTTCACCACCACTGGGTAACCTGCGATGCAGATGCCATCGCCGGGTGCAGACTGCCCCGCAATGGTTAGTGAACCATTGCTGATATTAAGCGTTGAGGAGAGTTGTATCGTACCTGCAACATCAAAGACTATTGTGCGTGCTCCTCCAACGTTGATAGCATGGCGCAACGAACCGGGATCTTGCGGATCGTCCGACAAGGACGTAACGTGTAGCACTACACCGCCGCGTCCCCCCGTAGCATACTTGCCACCGCCTTGGGCTTCCGGAAAAGCCAAGGCAGCAGTTTCAGATACCTGCGGAGTATTATCTTCGCACGAAAGCAAGCCGCAAGTCAACAGCAAACAATATACCAACCATTTAATATTCATAATCATTCCACAGCGTACCATTCGATGCATTGATATTCACATCGAAGATAGGCCAATATTGGTGCATATCTATGTTAGTTCCCTCTTTGTAGAGGAAATAGGTAGAAGGATCCAAATACTTGATGACGTTACCATCATTATCCTCTTTCACATAGAATGCTTTTGCTACCCATCCCTGCGTCTTATCAAACTCAGCAGGTCGTCCTTCACCTATGTTTAGTCCCACAAAACGATCAAACACATAGCCCTTTATACCCGTCTGTGCATAGGAGTTATCCTGACGATAGGTAAAATAAATGGAGTCTGATCGCCCTTCATACTTGCCGGTTCCTGCTTGCAGGTCTGCTAACTCCTTCATCGTATTCTCCAACGATGATGCTAATAGTCCCCAGCGCATCAAGTCATACTTGCGGATATTCTCGCCGCAGAACTCAAAAGCGCGCTCATCCACTATAGCCTCAAACGTCAGCGTCTTGGTATCTACCCCTGCGCGATGACGCACTTTATCAAACTGCTCTTGCGCATTCAATCCATAGAGGTTGTCGGGGGCATTACCTTCTTTCGAGCCAATCGCAGCTTCTGCAAACATCAACAGCACATCCGCATAGCGCAATACAGGCATATCTATACAGTCTTCATTGCTTTGGTACGAACGCACCATCCATTCCGGACGCAGTTTACCAAGGTGCATAGTGGAGACATCGGATAATTTCTGATATAGTTTCTTCTCCGAACTTTCAGCACCTGCAAAGCAAGACAAATCACTACTTACACCACTACCGTTGTCATACTCCCACGCAAAGGGACATATAGTTACATCGCGGCGGAGATCTTGTGCATCATACAGATAGTAGAACGTAGGAACAATCTCTATCATTGCCTGCACCTTGGTATTATTAGTGTTGCCATCACCTAAGAACTCCGTGTTAATCAATTTGCCCGGAACTTTGTCAGAAATTTTCAATCCCGTCAATGCCAACACTTGCCCACGTGCACCATCCAAGAAAGGCAATGCCCATATAAACTCGGAATGAGAATAATCCGTTTTATCGGCACATAGGTCGCGCCACACCTTTTCAAAGCCACCGTTCTCTAAAGTAACCAATTTGTAATCTTCTTGTTTGATAATCTGCGCGCATGCCCATACTACTTCTTGATAGAGTGCTTTACGCATTTCTGCATCTTTTACATTATATTGAACAGAGCAGTCTTTCGTTCCTCCCTTTGTGAATACATTGGGACGCATCGCCAAACCGGCATACATCATATCCATACGCGCCAAAAGTCCTAATGCAAGTGCTTTGCTCGGGCGTCCTGTGAAATTCGCTGCCGTGCCGGGACATTCACCCGACCAAGGCATCAAGTCTGCCGCCTCACGCAAATCCTTGCGCAGTTGCTCGTAGATCACGTTGCGATCGGTCTTGTCAATATACAAATCATTGATATCGCGTCCGTCAAACGCTTCGAAACAAGCCGGCACATCGCCCCAAAGTTTAATCATCTCCAAGTAGCAGAACGCACGTAACGTGAGCGTTTCCCCCAATAAATAACGGAAAGTGGCATCAGTAGTATCCGAATAAGTACGAATACCGTCTATCACCACGTTTGCACGCTCTACGGCTGCATTCAAATATGCCCAAGGGTCTTTACCATTGGAAGTAGATATATCACCTGTTCCTTTGCTGGTACAATAAATAGCCCAATCTTTATCCTCGGACTTACTACTATGCTCTATGTCGGTATTGATAGCCACATAGCCCCCACAGAGACGATTTCTAAACGATTTATCCTCGCCAAAGATATTGTATATGGCATACACAGCCTGTTCAGTAGTTTGGGTAGATTTGAACACCGACACATCCATTGCCGACGGAGAGTCCGTCTCAAAAAAGTTCTTTTCACATCCCGCACATAACACTGCGGCGAACACTACCAATACATATTTTGCTTTCATATTCATTGATATTAAAAGATGGTTAGAATTGGATATTTAAGCCCACATTGATACCTCTGCTCTTAGGGTATGCTGAGAAATCAACACCAGGCGTAAGCGGGTTTTTCGAAGAACGGGTATCTACCTCCGGGTCAAGTCCAGAATACTTGGTTGCACAGAAAAGGTTGGTACCTTGTACATACACACGAATGTTGGTCAGCACTTTGCTCTTTTCCATCCAATCCTTCGGCAACGAGTAGCCCAACGTCAACTGGTTCAAGCGCAAGAAAGAGCCGTCCTCCAAATGTTGGTCAGTTACCACATAGTGCGACATAATCGGTGAGTAGGTAGTAGCGCCCTTGTCAATATTCATCTGATCCAGTTGCTGTGCCAACTCCGTGTAAGCATCGCCAAAGACGAAAGCCGACTGAGCCAACACTTCCGGCATATATTGTCCTTGCTCTGAGAACAATGAGTAACGGTTTGCATAATTCATAGATGCTACAAGGTTACGCATCTTGGTCTTCTCCGTGATGGTTGTGTACTCCATGTTGCTCAAGTTGAGTATCTTGTTTCCAAAAGAGAAAGTGAAGTTTGCCGCCAAATCGATGCGTCCCCACTTGTCGCCACCAATGTTGAAATTCACATTAAAACCGCCGGTGTGCGTCGGGACGGTATTACCCAGCACTATCTTATCCTTGTCGTCAATCTTGCCATCATCGTTCTGGTCTTTGAACTTAACGGAACCCGGCACAGGATTATTGGTCAGAAATCCTTCTCCGTATGTTACCACGCCATCCGCCAATCCCCATGCATTCTGCCCGGGTAGATAACTAACGAAATCTGCTGCGGTATAGTAACCATCTGTTTCATAACCTAATACATTACCCACAGGCTGACCCACCTCGACAAGGAACTCTGCCAATGTCAAATACTCTGATGAACCGAAACAACTGGTCTGTGCAGTCAGAGAGGTCGCATTACCGAGATCCGTTACACGCGTGCGATTAAAAGCGATATTGGCATCTACGCTCAAGTTGTAACTCAAATTTTTAGAACGCTTATCCAATATAACTCCTTTGACGGAGAACTCCATACCCATATTGCGTGTAGAGCCTATGTTCTGATACTGATAGTTGTAGCGTCCGGGCAAGGTCTGACGAATAATCAGGTCGTTTGTAGTATTCCAATATAGGTCAATAGCCCCCGACAAACGGTCGCGGAAGAAACCGTAATCAACACCAAAGTTGCGCGTGGTCGTTGTCTCCCATTTTAAGTGCGGGTTGCTGGCAATCTTATCTGCCCCGCCAACCACCAATATGTTACTTGTAGAGCCATTGCCCATATCAAAGTAAGTCATAGTAGAGGAGAGGAAATCCTGATGCAAGTAGCCTAAGTCCACATTGTTATTACCTGCCATACCGTAACTCAAGCGCCATTTCAAGTTGCTCATCCAATCTTGCGCACCCTCCATCCAACTCTCGTCAGACATACGCCATGCTACCGCAGCCGATGGGAAATACCCCCATTGATTCTCTTTCTCAAAACGAGTAGAGCAGTCTGCACGGAAAGTAGCCGTTACATAATAACGTCCCTTATAATCATAATTCGCGCGAGCAAAGAACGAGAGTTGGTTATCTTTTGGATTCACATAATTGGAGATTTCCATATAGGAGGCTTGTGCCAAATAGTTGAAGATCTCACCATTTAGCACATCATATTGACCATTATAGCCAAATCCACGTTGGGTATTTGTCTCCCCCTTGCGCAAAATAGTCTCTTCACCAAGCAAGACACTTACCGAATGGTCATCGTTGAATGTTTGACGCCACTCCAAAGTGTTCGCATTACGCAACGTAGATTCCTTCTCTGTATCCACCTGTAATTGCGCAGTACCTCCGGCCACACCCGGACGACCTGTATTGCGAGCGAAATAGGTGGTCGGACCATAATAGCGGTCTGTAGTAATCTCGCGACTCGTATACCCCAACTCTACGCGGGCGGTAAAATGTTTCGCAAACTTGTAGCTGGCATAGCCTTGGATATTCCATTTGTTGTCTACCTTATATTTGTAGTTATCACGTATAGTCGTCAAGGGGTCGTAGAGCGATCCAAATGTCTCATCCTCATCACCGCCACCGGCATCCTTACTTAACAATTCGGTAGGGGTATATACCACACAGTTTCGTAAACGCGATTCAGTAGCAGTTCCATTATCCTTAATGGCATTAGCACCCGCACCCAATACATTCATGTTGGTATAGCGAGCAGTTACCCCGAGGGTAAAGTCTTTAAAAGGCTTAAACTTTGCCTTGAAGTTGATATTGTTACGCACATAATCTGATTGCTCCATAATAGCCTTATCGTCAATACGATTGTAACTCAAGTTGAAATTGGCATTCTTATTACCACCGCTCACACTTACCGATTGATTGGAATTAAAGCCTGTGCGTCCAAATGTAGCATCCTGCCAATCAATGAATGGATGCAACTCTGCATCACCATACTCTGCCAACAACGTACTGATGTCGGTATTTTCAATCTCTCCTTCTGCTTTGTACTTTGTATTATTATACAACTGATCAAAATAAGCATAGAAATTGCTGCGCAACCCAGACAATGATTTATCTTTGAAATATGCCCACTCATATTGCATCAACGCGAAATCCTGAGGATCCATCACATCATATTTCTTAGCAATCTTCTTCCATCCGACAAACCCGCTGTAATCCACATGAAAAGTCATCTTGTCATCGTTAGAATCGGCATCTTTCGTCGTGATAATAATAACGCCGTTCGCTCCTTGGGCACCATAGATAGCCGTTGCCGCAGCATCTTTCAACACGTCCATTGAGGCAATGTCGCTCGGAGCAATATCTGCGATACTCGACACAGGGAACCCATCCACAATATAGAGCGGGTCGCTCGATTGCGTCAGAGACGTTCCGCCACGCACACGGATCTTCACATCCGCATCAGGGCTACCCTCCGTCGTCGTTACGCTCACGCCCGACAACTTACCTTGCAACGCTTCTGCTGCCGAGGTTACCGGGATGTCTTTCAGTTGTTCCGAACTAACGCTTGCCACCGAGGTTACCAAGTCGCGCTTCTTCGTGGTGCCGTAACCCGTTACCACCACTTCCTCCAACACCTCGGAGTTCTCTTTCAACACCACATTGATTACATTGCCCGTGATGTTCACTTCCTCGGTCTGCAAACCGATGTACGAGAACACCAGCACCTTGGCATCATCCGGCACATCCAGTACATAGTTTCCGTCAAAATCCGTTACCGTACCAATCGTGGTACCTTTCACCATAACCGAAGCGGAGATAATGGTCTCCCCCGTCTGGTCTGTCACCGTTCCGCTGATAGTACGCGCAGACACGGCTACTCCGCACAAGAGCAGCAGCGACAACACTACCGAGCGAAACACGCTGGAATAAAGTTTCATAAATGGAAATATCTGTTTTTAGTGTTATTAGTTTTCAAGGTCTTCTTTCAAATTGTCCGCAAAGGTACGAGTTTTTTCGCAATACCATGTAGAAAAATTGACGCAAAAAATGCAGAATGCTATTCTGTCGTTAAAAAAGGTGGAAAATAAGGGGTAAGGAGAATTGTCCATTTTTCGCAAACAACATCCCGATAGTGCCTCGCAATCTTCTCGAGACTCTATCGCAACATTATCGGAACATAACCGAGACCTTAATGGGACTCTATAGGCACTCTGCTGAGCCTTGACGATTGTCCAAAACACGAATACTTACTATTCACGCTTCGCCCATGTGACTATCTCATCCACCAACTGCTCCACAGACGCTGTACCGTCGTTCTCCACTCGCAGCATGGGCTTCGGCGTCAAACTTACTTCATGCGTTTGGGCGATGATACGCTGTTTCACCTTGGCTATATTCTCGGGAGTTTCTTCCCCGCGATAATCACGCTGTATGGTACGCTCAATGCGCAACGCTTCCGGAGCGGTTACCACCACTATCTTGTCGCAAAGTTTATCCAAACCGCTTGCAAACAAGATAGCCGACTCTACAAAGCATATTGGTCTTGCCTCTAATCTTCCTGCCTTGTAGGGTGGGATGGGGTGGGTAGCCTCTTCTGCCTGCTCGCGTGCCCATTGCTTGAGATGGAAGGCTACCGCGGGGTGCACGATACTATTCAACTGCGCCAGTAAATCCGGGTGATGAAATACCTGCTTGGCTACTAATTGCGTCCGATAGACATTGCCCTCGAACACTTGCGAGCCGAAGAGCATTTCTACCTGCGAACGCACCATCGGATTCTCTACGATAATACGCTTTGCCTCGCTGTCTGTATCGTACACGGCATAGCCCCGACTGCGCAATGCTTGCGCTATCGTGGACTTGCCACTGCCTATGCCTCCTGTGATACCGATTAACATGTTGATTAAAGTATTTAGATCGCTTCGCTGTTTGATGTTTGACCGCTTCGCTGTTTGATGTTTGACCGCTTTGCTGTCTGGGTGCGCAGGCGTCCCCGCCTGCTTTGAAAGGAGATAAGCTTAATCGTATCGTTTTTTTTAGCAGGCGGGGACGCCCGCGCACCAGGGCATATTAGAATTGGAAATAAATGAACGGTTGCATGTCTGCTGTAATGAACTGATAGACAATGAACACCACTGCGGCTACCGCTATCAGCATTGCCCACAACGGCATTGAGGCAAAGCGCAAGCGATACCACTGCTTCCACTTGCTCGGCAGCCAGTGTATCACCATTCCCAATACAAACAGCACTACCACTGCCCAATACTCCTGCAAGAATGCGGGGATGATACTGCTGTTCCACGCCCCGCCTATCTGGTTCATCATGTTGGTTGCCGTCTCCCATGCTACCTGATTGGCAGTAGCAGGGTCAAGGTTCGAACCTGAGCGGAAGAACAGACGCGTGAAAGTAATGAAAGTGAAAGTCTGCAACACCGCCCATGTTATCCCTATCTTCTCCGCTATGCAGTGGGTTTTACCCCCTCCCTTGTGGGGAGGGATGGGGAGGGTCCGGTAAATATATTGTATCATCGTCCCTATCCAAACCATTAGTGCCCAAACCATAAACACTCGTATGGCAGGCAGGTGGGTGAAGTAGTCGGCGAGCATCAACGAGAAGGTCAGCGTTGTCATCAAGATAAGTCGTAGATTCCACCCCATCGTGCGCCAGAACTTATTGACTATCATACCTATACCATTCAGTCCGCCCCAAATCATGAAGTTCCAACTGGCGCCATGCCATAGCCCTCCAAGCAGCATGGTGATGAACGAGTTGAGGTTGGCGTAGAGCAGTTTGCGGTGAGCAGGGCGGAAGTAAGCCACCAGCGCTACTACTACCGCCACTATGGCAATCACCGCCGTTGCCGCCCACGAGCCTGTCAGCACCAGCGCGATGAGGGCAATGAGCGCAATCCAGAAATAGGTGCCAAAGGTGGCATTCCTATTGCCGCCCAGCGGGATATAGAGGTAGTTCTTCAGCCAGCGGGAGAGCGACATATGCCACCTGCGCCAAAACTCCTGCGGGTTCTGCGCCTTGTAGGGAGAGTCGAAGTTCCGAGGCAAGTAGAAGCCCATCAACATCGCCACGCCGATGGCTATATCCGTGTAGCCGGAGAAGTCGGCATACACTTGCAGCGAGTAGGCAAAGAGCGCAAACAAATTCTCAAAGCCGCTGAAAAGCAGTGGGTTATCAAACACGCGGTCTATGAAGTTCACGGCTAAGTAGTCGCTCAGTATGATTTTCTTCGTCAGTCCGTTGAGTATCCAAAAGACCGCCATCCCAAACTGCCGCCTGCTGAGGTGAAAAGGCTTGTACAACTGTGGGATGAACTCTTCCGCGCGGACTATCGGACCTGCCACTAACTGCGGGAAGAAGGACACATAGAAGCCAAAGTCGAGCAAGTTGCGCACAGGCTTTATCTTCCCCCGATAGACATCCGCTGTGTAGGAAATCACTTGGAAGATATAGAAACTGATGCCTACGGGGAGCACGATGCTCTCCACATCGAAGCGCCCTGCCGAGCGGAAGCCGTTGCCCACATAGGCAAAGACATCGAACACCTCAAAGGAGCAGCCAAAGAGGTCGTTCACCATGTTGGTGAAGAAGTAGGCATACTTGAAGTATGCCAACAACCCCAAGTCAATCACCACGGAGAGGACTAAAAGTAAGGACCCTCTCCGGCTCCCCCATGAAGGGGGAGAGGCAGGTGCTGCGTATCGTGCACGGTATATCCCTTTGGCGATGAGCCAGTCGGACAGAGTTACGAAGGCGAGTATCAGCAGAAACAGTCCGCTGGTTTTGTAGTAAAAGAACCAAGAGACGAAGAGCAGAAAGACATTGCGCAGGTGCAGTCGCGCACTCGTCTGCTTGCGGACTATCAAGGCAAAGACTGAATAGACAATCGCAAAGAACGCCCAGAAGTAGAACTGGGTGAAGAGCAACGGGGAGTTGCTGTCAAAGGCGAATATGTGATGAAGAAAGGACAATGTAGGACCCCCTCCGGCTCCCCCCTTAGGGGGAGAGTTGAGAGAGGTTGTTTTTAGTTATACAATTCTTATTATTAAGTCTGAGACCCTCTCGATCTCCCCTTAAAGGTGGAGAAACTAAAGTCTCCCTTAAGGGAGATTAGAGGGTCTTCAATATGTATTCCGATAGTTTTTCTCCTGCTATCTCGGCGCCGCGGCGGGTGAAGTGGACACCATCGCTGCCTGCCCAGCCGTTTTTCTGCCAGCGCAGCATGCTTTCTTGACCGCCCATCATCTCGTAGAGGCTGAAGTACGCTATATGCTCTTCCGCAGCCATCTTGCGGAGCAGTCTATCCATATAGGGAAGTAGGGGATAGGTGGTTGCCTCGCCGTCTATCAGGGTGAGCATGTCGCCGGGTCCGACAAAGATGATACTTGCTTCGGGGGCACATTGGCGCAGGTAGCGCACCTGCTTGCGCAGGCTCTGCACGGTGCCTGCGATGGTGCTCGGCTGCTCGTTGAAGGGGATGGCATTGCCGCCGAACTGCATGATAATCAGTCGAGTATTGGTCTCCCGATAGAATGTCGCCAACTGTGTGCTGTCGATGTCGGTGAATATGGTGCCTGTGCAGCCGCGCATGGGGACATTATCCACGATAACCCCTTTCTCCGTCTCCAAAGAGACGGCATAGACCTCCCCGCAGCCTACCAACGCAAGGTCGCAGGAGGTGGTGCTATCCGCCAGCGGAAGGATGGTGGCGGAGGAGTCTATGAAGGGCTGCCCATTTACATAGCAGCGGAAATCGCCTTTTGCCCATAGGCGCAAGCGGTTGAAATAGGTTTCGGAATGAGGCTTCTTCCCCATCGGCTCTACATGCAAGACCGCGCTGTCTTGCCGTTGCAGAGCAGTGTCGCCAATGATTGCCACCTGCCCCATGGCACCGTACACGCCATCCTCGCGGCGTTGCGCTTTTGGTCCATAGACCAAGTGGCGGCGTGGTCCCTGCTGCGAGGTTTGTCGAATGCCGTTGATGGTTAGGGTCTGCTTGATGGTGCGCGTGGGGATGGTCTGGTGAAGGGGGAGCATGCCCACTCCGCCCCCTCCATAAAGGGCTTGCAAATGGCGGCGCAGTGTCTGTGTCATGCGGTCTTCCTCTATCTGCGAGTCGCCGTAGTGCACCACGCGCACGGTCCGTCGGTTTACCTCCTCCAAGCCTTGGCGGAAGGCGCTCAGGGCATCAGAATCGCCTTGCACCTCCTCTACGGATAAAGGAGGAAGGACACAGGAGGAAGGACTTATTACCTTCGTCTCTGAGGTGTCAAGGAGGTGCGGTCTCCCAGTCGCACCACTCGGTTCTAAGTCTGCATTGTATTGGGTGCGGCCTGGAGACCGCACCTCCTCAAAGTCGAGACTATCAAGTCTTTCATCCTGTATCTTTAATCCTTTATCCTGATTGCCCAGCACATTGCCGATGGTAGTCCATCGGAGAGTGAGTTGCCCGATGTGCATACGCTCGGGCAATACCACACACATCAGCCCTAAAAGGGCGATGGCGCACCAAATCAATATCGCGATACGAGAGGGTTTCACTTTCCGTTACATGCTATGAGACTATCTGACGCTCGGTTCGTGTATCTTGACACTTGACTCATAACCTACGAAGCCAATCAGTAGTTAAAAATAAGGATGGAGTCAGCAAACAGTCCTTGTTATCCTACGTATATCCTACGTATATCCTACGTATATCTTACGTATTTCCTACGTTATCGACCGTATACCGACTGCGGGGGAATATGCTATATCATTTTACTTCTTCCACAGCGCTTTCGTGAAGAGCAAGAGCACGGTGAAGATTTCCAAACGGCCAATCAACATCACGAAAGTAGCCACCCATTTCGCCAATGCGGGGAAAGCAGCGTATGTGCCGCCTTCGGGCGCGAATTGCCCTATCGTTACGCCCATGTTGCCCATTGCCGAGATAGCAGTGCCTATCGATACATCAAAATCCAAGCCCGTAGCACAGAAGACGATGGTCGCCAACACGATGATAAGGAAATAGAAAAACAAAAACGCCATCACATTACTTATGGTGGATACGCTCACCGGATGCCCGTTGAATCGCACAGGGATGATGGCATTGGGATGGATACGCCGCTGCAATTCCGTTATGGCTGATTTGGCAAAGATACCCAATCGCACCCACTTGATACCGCCCGCCGTAGAGCCGGAAGAAGCACCCATAAACATGATGAACAGCACCATCGCCCATAGCAGATGCGACCAATGCGAGAAGTCTGATGCAGCAAATCCGCAACTCGTCATTGCCGTTACCACCGCAAAGAACGACTTTCGGAAAGCGCACTCTATGGCACCCCATACACTATCCGCCTGTGCAAAATCATCCGGCATCACCGCTGCTTGCTTGAAATAGGGGAACAGCAGTCCTATCATCACAAGCACTGTGCATATCGCCACCGCCCGCACATACCATTTGGTCTCTTCATCGTGCAGCAACCTCGCCGGCTGCCCACGGAGCACATAGATAAGGTAGGTGAAGTTCACACCTGACAGGAACATGAAAACGGCTATCGTGTATTGTATCGCCGGCGCAAAGCCTGTTATGCTGGTGTTCTTGGTAGAGAACCCGCCTGTGGAGGTGGTGGACAGGGAGTGGCATACCGCATCAAAGCCTCCCATGCCGAAGAGGTAAAGCAACCCTATCTCCGCAATGGTAATCAGTATATAGAGCCCCCACATATGCTTTGCTGTGTCGGCGATACGCGGCGACAGTTTCTCGTAACTAACCCCCGGCACCTCGGCGGCGTACAACTGCATACCGCCCAGGCCGAACATCGGCAGTATAGCCACCGAGAGTACGATGATACCCATGCCGCCCATCCATTGGCTGAGGCTGCGCCATAGCAGCACGCCGTGCGTCAGGCTCTCTACATCCGTTGCGATGGTGGCACCCGTCGTGGTGAAGCCTGACATCGTCTCAAACCAGCAGTCGGAGAAAGTCGGAAATGCCCCGCTTAGCCAATACGGCAACATGCCGAAGATGGAATACACTATCCACACCAGCGCCACGATGGCATACCCCTCTCGCTCCGCCACTTTCCGCTCTGCGCGCCTGCCTATCAGCAGCCCGATCAAGCCCGCGAATAGGGTGATAGCCGTACTCACCAGCCAAGCCTCGAAGTCGGGCTCATGGTATGCCAACGCCGTGAACATCGGAACCAGCATAAACAACGCCTCGAGGCACAACAGCGCCCCAAGCGTTTTCACCACTATCTTCCTATTAAATGTTCGAGTCATGTTTATTTGTGATTATTAGACCGCGCTTTGCGCTGTCCGACCATTCCATTGTCCGACCGCTTTGCTGTCCGACTGATTAAGTTTTCGAATGGTATATCAGTCTTTCAGCGTCAGGGTTCTGACAGCGCGAAGCGCGGTCTTTCAGTCGTAAGACATCTTACCGAAAGAACTTCTCCATCTGTCGTATGGCTTGCTGTTTGCAGAAGACCACTACATGGTCGCCCGGCAATATCAGCGTCTCGCCGTTCACAAGGATTCCTTCGCCTGCGCGAACGATTGCCCCGATATTCACCTCCTCGGGCAAGTCCAATTCGCGTATCTTGTGCTTGGTGATACGGTTGCCCTCGGCGGCGACAAACTCCACTATCTCCGCGTCCGCACTCGTCAGGTTGCGCACATTGAGCACACTCGCGTCGAGCAACATCTGGTAGATATACGCTGCGGTGATGGTCTTCTTGTTGAGCACCGTACCGATGTCCAACGCCTCCGCCATCGGGATATAGTCGATGTTCTCCACCTCCGCGATGGTCTTCTTCACCCCAAACCGCTTTGCTGCGAGGCAGGCAAAGATATTCGCCTCGCTGCGGTCGGTTACTGCGATGAAGGCGTCCGCGTCCTGTATGCCTTCCTCCTGCAAGGAGTTCATATCGCTGCCGTCTGCATTGATAATCAGCGCGTTATTCACCTTGTCGGAGATATGGTAGCAGAGGTCGCGGTTGGCTTCCAGTATCTTGATACTCATGCCCTCCGGCAGTTCCTGCACGGCTTTCTGCGCTATGCGCGAAGCACCATAGACGATGATGTTCTTTATCTCGCGTTTCTGCTTGCCGGTATGCTCGCGGAGCACTTTCATGTTCTCGCGTGTGCAAACGGCATAGACCATATCGCCCACCATTATCTCGTCGTTGCCGCGTGGGATGATGGTGTCTTGCCCGCGTTTGATAGCCACCACGCGATACAGCCCGTGTCCGAAGAAGCCCGATAGGAACTTCTTTCCCAATACCTGCGCGCCCTCGCGCACTTTGACGACGCAGAGTTCCAACGCCCCATTGCAGAGTGTGATGTGATAGCGCAACCAATTGACTTTCAGCGCTTCCTCTATCTCGTGCGCCGCCAGCACCTCAGGATAGATAAGGTGATTGAGCCCCATCTGCTCGAAGATACGCTTGTTCTCGGGGATGAGGTACTCGTAGTTATCTATCCGCGCGAGGGTCTTTTTCACGCCTAACTGGTTGGCTATCAGGCACGCTGTGATATTCTCCGACTCCGAGGGAGTTACGGCGATGAAGAGGTCTGCCTCGCCCACACCTATTTCCTTGAGGTCGTGTATCGAAGTAGGGCTACCCACTTTCGTGAGCAGGTCGTAGTCGGCATCTAAGTCGCCCAAGCGTTCTGCCTTGGCATCCAACAGACTAATCTCCATATCTTCGCGCGAGAGCAGTTTGGCAAGGTGAGTGCCTACTTCTCCAGCGCCTGCAATAACGATTCGCATATTCCTTCCTTATCTAATTTCAACAGATGATACAACTCTTGCGTACTGCCGTGCTCCACAAACCGGTCGCGCACGCCCAGTCGGATGACGCGCGGGGTGAAGCTATGGTCAGCCATCCATTCCAGCACTGCGCTACCCAATCCGCCGTCTATCACGCCGTCTTCCACGGTTACGATGGTCTTGAATCGCTCGCCCACCTCCCGCAGCAGATCTTCGTCCAGCGGTTTGAGCCAACGCATGTCGTAATGGGCAATGAGTCTTGGTTCTTGGCTCTTGGCTCTTTCATCCACTAAATCAATTGCTTCCGCCACGGCGTTGCCTATCGCGCCTATGCTCAGCACCGCCATATCTTTGCCTTCTCGCAGGCACACCCCATTACCAATACATATTGGTCTTTCATCTTTCATCCTTAATCCTTCATCCTCCATGCTCCTCCCCCTCGGGTAACGAATCGCCACAGGTCCGCCCAGCGTCGGCGCCAACCGCATCATCGCCTTGAGGTCGCTCGCTGTCCGCGGCGCGCAGATAGCAAGGTGGGGTATCGGTCGCAGGTAAGCAAGGTCGAACAAACCGTGGTGGGTCGCGCCATCATTTCCCACTATCCCCGCGCGGTCAATGCACAGAATAACAGGCAACTGCGCTATCGCCACGTCGTGGATGATATTATCGTAAGCGCGTTGTAGGAACGACGAATAGATATTGCAGAACACTACCGCGCCCTCTTTCGCCATCCCGGCAGAGAACGTAACCGCATGCCCCTCCGCTATCCCCACATCGAACACCCTGTCGGGGTACACTTTCTGCATGATACTCATTGAGCAACCTGATGGCATCGCCGGCGTAACGCCCACTACCCGCTTGTCTTCCCGCGCCATCGCCAGCAACTCCTCGCCGAACACCTCCTGCCACAGCGGCGGCACATCGTGCTTCTCCCCTTGCGCAGCCTTGCGCTCGCCCGTCTCCACGCAGAACTCCCCGGGCGCATGCCAAGTCGTCTGGTCTTGCTCCGCAGGCGCGTAACCCTTGCCTTTCTTCGTGATGATATGCAGCACTTTCGGACCCTTGTGGTTCTTTATCTCGCGCAGAATACGCACCAAGTCCACCACGTCATGCCCGTCCGCAGGACCAAAATAGCGGATGTTCATCGCTTGGAAGATGTTGTTCGGCTGCTTGGTGAGGATGCTCTTTAAGTTGTTATGCCGCCGCATCACTTGCTGCCGCTTCGTCTCGTCCATCAGGTGTAGCCTCACAGCCAACCGATAGAGCCGCCAGCGCCAGCGGTTGTAGAACGAACTAGTGGTGATATCCAGCAGATACTGCGTGAAGCCGCCTTTCAGCGGGTCTATCGCCATATGGTTGTCGTTGAGCACTATCAGCAGGTCATTCTGTAGCATGGAGGTGTTGTTCAGCCCCTCAAACGCCAATCCGCCGGTCATCGCTCCATCGCCTATCACCGCCACCACATGCTTCCTGCTAACCACAGACTTCTGTCCACTAACCACTTTCTCCCCCACATCCATACCCAGCGCCGCCGATATAGAGTTGCTCGCGTGCCCGCATACGCATGTGTCGTACTCGCTCTCTAATGGCGTCGGGAAAGGTGCCAACCCCTTGAACTGCCTATTCGTATGAAAACGCTCCCGCCTGCCCGTCAGTATCTTATGCGCGTATGCTTGATGCCCCACATCCCATACAATGCGGTCGTCCGGCGTGTCAAACACATAATGTAGCGCCACCGTCAACTCTATCGCACCCAGCGATGAGCCTAAATGCCCGGGGTTGTGACTTAGTTCTTCTATGATGAACGCCCGCAATTCCGAACACACCTCCGGCAACGCCGACACCGGCAACTGCTTCAAATCCACAGGATTATTTATCGAATCCAAGTACTTCATTTTTTCATTTTTCGTCATATCCTCACTTTGACACCTTTTCCAATTCCGCGCGTATCTCTTGGGTCAGTAAGGGAGTGCAGGGGACTAAGGGGAGGCGGAGAATGTTGCTGACTATTCCCTGCTCCGACAAGACACATTTAATGCCTGCGGGGCTGCCTTCGGCAAACAATAGGTGTACCAGTTGCTTGTATTTCTCTGCCAGCGCGGCGTCTTTCTCATAGATTATCGTGTGGAAATCTTCGGGGAAGGCATTACTTGCTACAGAGATAAGCCCTTTGGCACCTGCTTCCATCAGTTCGCACGCATATTTATCATCTCCCGAAATCACCATAAACTCCTCCGGCATTATCTCAAGTAGTCGCTTTATCTGCTCTAATTTTCCGCTCGCTTCTTTCACGCCTATTATCTTCTCCGGCATGGTTTTATAGAGCCTTGCCACCGTCTCCGGCAGCAGGTTCACGCCCGTGCGCCCGGGTACATTATATAAGATAATAGGTAGCGGTGAGGCTTCGGCAATGGCACAGAAATGTTGGAACATGCCCTGCTGATTGGGTTTGTTGTAGTAGGGACAAACGGAGAGAATAGCGCAGAAATGTTGTGTTAGGATAGGGGTTTGTTGCTTTATCTCGCATATTACATGCTCTGTGCAGTTGCCTCCTATTCCCAGCACCAGCGGCACACGCCCTGCCACGCGGCGAACAATAAAATCGCGCACAGTGATACGCTCCAACTCGTTGAGCGTAACCATCTCCGAGGTTGTTCCGAAGACCACGATATAATCTACCCCTGCTGCAATCTGGTGCTCTATTAGGGTGCCAAGGGCTTTGAAATCCACTGTCTTGTCGGGCAGGAAGGGCGTGATAAGGGCTGTACCTAAACCACACAAGGAGGGTAATAAAGGTTTAGTCATTGCTTTGTATATTGGTTAAATAGTAAAGTATCTGTTGAAAGAGGAACTCTGGTGTCTCTTGTGGCTGTGTATGAATCTGCAGGTCACAGGGAGACTGAACCATTGGAGCATTGGGCAATTGACCGATAGGTGCCATGCCGCTTTTGAATCCCGCTTTTGCCAACAGGCAGAGGTAGCGCAAAGGCAAGGCATTGCTTTGGTTGAGGTCTATCACTATGTCATATTCTTGTTGCTGCAAATCCTGTACCAATTCCTTGCACGGGAAACCAAAAATAGTAAAATCTTTCATCCCCACGATACGACTTTTTGGTAACACTGCCGACTGCACCTCTTTCTTCGGCACATAACCCCAAAAGACGGCATCGATATGATGTTTTTGTAACTCGGTGCGAATCGTGCGAATGGCAGGATTTTTCTCAACAAAGTCGCTTTCATACAATACCAGCACATGCTTCACGCTCTCCCAGTGCGGCCACTTGGCTTCCCGCTGAGGCTGCCTGCGAGCGATAAAAGAGTATATCTTTTCTTTGATGGACATAGGTTAGTGGTCAGTGGTTATTTCTAAAAATTCTTCTTCGGTCATGAGGGGGATGCCTAATGCTTCCGCCTTTTTCAGTTTCTCGGGTCCCATGTTTTCGCCAGCAAGGATGAACGAGGTCTTCTTGCTGACGGAGCCTACATTCTTGCCGCCGTGTGCCTCTATCATCGCCTTGTACTCGTCGCGGCTATGCTGTGTAAAGGTGCCCGAGATGACGATACTTTGCCCTGCCAATGCTTGAGAAACTACCTCCGGCGCTTCTCCTTGCATCTGCAAGCCTGCGTCCTGCAAGCGGCGGATAATCTCTCTGTTGCGTTCGTCGGCAAAGTAAGTGATGATATTATCCGCTATCTGCTCGCCCACATCCTCCACCGCTATCAGTTGCTCTCTGTCGGCAACTTGCAATTGCTCCAAAGATGTGAAGCGGCGTGCCAGTTTCTTCGCTGTGGTCTCGCCCACCATGCGTATGCCGATGGCGAAGAGTACACGCTCCCATGGCACGAGCATGCTGTTGGAGATACCATTGAGGATATTCTGCGCCGATTTCTCGCCGAATCGCTCTTGCGAGGCAAGGTCGTTGAAAGTGAGGGTGTAGATGTCGGCGATGTTATGGAGCAGTCCCTGCTCATAGAGCAGTTCGATAGTCTCTTCGCCCAACCCCTCGATGTTCATGGCGCGGCGGCTGACGAAGTGTATCATCTTCCCTTTTATCTGCGGGGGACATCCTTGCTCGTTCGGGCATCGCCATGCTGCCTCTCCCTCCACGCGCACCAATTTTGCGCCGCACTCCGGACACTCCGTAGGAAAATGGTAGTCGTAGTCCAAGGACGCAATGCCCTCTGCCTTCCCCGTTATCTTCGGGATAATCTCCCCGCCTTTCTCTACAAAGACCATGTCTCCCGGGCGGATTTGCAACGAGCGGATGAAGTCCTCGTTGTGCAGCGTGGCGCGTTGGACGATAGTGCCGGAGAGGTGCACTGGCTCGAGGTTCGCCACCGGCGTTACCACGCCTGTGCGCCCCACCTGATAAGTTATCTCGCGCAGGAGCGTCTTCTGTTTCTCGGCGGGGAACTTATAGGCAATTGCCCAGCGCGGGGTCTTGGCAGTGAAGCCCAACTCCTCCTGTTGCGCCAAACTATTCACCTTCAGTACGATACCGTCCGTAGCGATAGGCAAGTCTTTGCGGGCGTTATCCCAATAGGCGATATATGCCATCACCTCGTCCAGCGTCCGACATACGCGGATATGCTCGCTTATCTGAAAACCCCAGCGGCGAGCCGTCTGCAGACGGTCAAAATGGGTCTTGGCGGGCAGGTCTTCGCCCAACATATAATATAGGTAAGCATCCAATCCGCGGCGCGCCACTTCGCGTGCGTCTTGCAGTTTCAGTGTGCCCGAGGCGGCATTGCGCGGGTTGGCGAAAAGCGCCTCTTCTTGATTGGAGCGCTCCTGATTCAGCCGCTCGAAGTTCGCCCACGGCAGCAACACCTCGCCGCGCATCTCAAAGCGTTCGGGGACATCCTCACCCTCGATATGCCAAGGGATGGAAGGGATGGTTTTGATGTTCTCCACCACGTTGTCGCCTTTCTGCCCGTCGCCGCGGGTAACGGCTTTCGTGAGCGTCCCGTGCTCATACCATAGCGATATACTCAGACCGTCGAACTTCAGTTCGCACACTATCTCCACTCCCTCGGGCAACTTGCGTAGCCAGTCCGCGACCTCTTCTCGCGAGTAAGTGTTCGCCAGCGAGAGCATGGGGTAGCGGTGCGCCACCTGCTCCCATTTGCCGCTCTGCTTCGGACTGAGGTCGGATCCTACCTGCTGCGTGGGCGACTTAGGGTCGAACATATCGGGATAGCGTGCCTCCAAATCCTGCAAGCGCCGCATCTTACGGTCGAACTCCATGTCGGAGATAACGGGACTGCTGAGCACATAATAACGATAGTTATGCTCTGTCAGTTCCTTGCGCAACTGCCGAATCTCCTCCCGCTCAGGGGCTTCTATGTCATCGAAGAGTGTCATCATATCCCTACTTTCAATGTGGTTACTTTGCCGTCGTAAAAGACTTGTATGATATACACGCCCGTGCTCGCCGGTGCGCGCACTTCGTATTGACTATTGCGTATCTCTGCCTCTTCCAATAGCAGTCCTTGCAGGGTATAGATACGATAGAACGACTTATCCTCCGTAGAACCTGCATTGTTGATAATCAGCGTGTTGCCGTTGCGTGTGATGTTCATTTCAGGGTTATACTGCAAGGTCTTATCGAGCGCCAAACCAACCAATATCGGGTCGTGGTCAGAATAGCGAAACATCGTTTGGTCGCTTGACTTGTCGTAGGTGTATTCGTCCGACTCGTCGGAGTTGAGGTGATACGCCGCCATACCTGTTATCTGCGGGAAGAGGGTGCTGTTGCTGAGCGCATGGTCGAGGTAACCTGCCTTGCCGCCGAAGACATAACTATAACTTGAGTCGGCATGGAAAGCGCGATGCAGGTCAATCATCCCTGCCGAGGTCAGCGTCGTGATAGGGTCTTCCATCGCGTAGGCATTCAGGTCGCCCATGATGAGGATGTCGGGCTCCTGCGTAGTCGAACTCACGCTGCCGTATTGATTGATAACCGAAAGTGCCTCCTGCGTGCGGGAGTAGTTGAAGATACCCTGCCCATCGCCTTGGTCGGCATCCAATCCCGTGCCCGTACCCGACTTGGCTTTGAAATGGTTGAGCGAGAAGAGGAATAGCTCATCGTTCGTATCGTCTGCGTCGCCATCCAACTCGCGGAAGCACTGTATCTTCTTGCGATTCTGCACCACGGAGTTATTCTCAAAAAGTTTGAACTCAGGCTGCACCTTGTCGGCGCGATATACATAGCCCGACTTGGTGTAGGTGCCGCTTGCGGAGCCGCCATCGTCCACATAATCGTATGGATGCCCTGTGTTGGCAGTCAGGTCAGCGGCTATCTCCTCCATGGCTTTCTGCCCCTGCTGCACCTCCACCAGTCCGTAGATATCTGCGCCAATCTTCGCCAGCGCCTTGCTCACTTTCGCCCGTTGCTTCTGATGCTCTGCTTCGTCCCGCGGACCCATGGAGCCGCCTAACTGCTCCACAAGGTAATACTCCAAGTTGGCAGCGCATACTATCAGCCTTGGCTTGCCTTTCTGATTCAGCGGCGGCAGCGCGCGCTCCATATCGGCGCGAGTGTTACCGCGGAAAGTGCCGCTCACGTAAGTAATTGAAGAACTCGACTGCACGCTGACGGTCAACCCGTCAATCATCTCCCCACAGCGGTGGTAACCGGGCAGGTCGTTGATACTCATCTGCCCGTAGGCGTTGAGCGTAACGAGCGTTTGGTACTCCTCGCTCTTCGGCAACGCTTGGTTGGTGGGACTATACAGCCGCCGTGGCGACACGTAGTAGCGACCATAGGCATTGTTGGTGATATACATCGGGCAGTCGAAGACCACTGTCTGCCCCACATAGGCTTTCAGTTCCGTGTTTTTCCACTCCTGCGGGTTAGCGATATGCACCGTGGTTTGGGCGTAGCCAAACGCCACCCCAAACCACAGTACCAATAATATCACGTGTTTACCTCGTCTAATCATACAATAGCCTACTATTTAGGATTCATCTCCTCCGTAATAATCCTTCTCTATCTCGCGAGCGTCAGCGAGCAGGCTTATCACAATCGCCTTGCTTCGGGCTCTCGCCCTTGCAGAGATTTAGAAGGATTTATTCGGAGCCTTCGACCCCGCCACGCATGTTAATTGTTAATTATTAATTGTTCATTTTCTTCCTACCACGCGAACAGCGGATGTTGCGTCATCTCGCGGTTCACCTCGGCGCGTACCGTGGCAATCACGCTCTCCGACTCCGGCGCTTGCAGCACGCGGTCAATGAGTTCCACTATCCACGGCATCTTGTCCTCTTTCAGTCCGCGGGTGGTGATAGCGGGTGTGCCAAAGCGCAAGCCCGAGGTCTGGAATGCCGAGCGCGTGTCGAACGGCACCATGTTCTTGTTGGTAGTGATGTCGGCTGCTACGAGTGCTTTCTCTGCCACTTTGCCCGTCAGGTCGGGGTATTTCGTCCGCAGGTCCACCAGCATGCTGTGGTTGTCCGTACCGCCGGAGATAATCTTATATCCCTTGTCAATGAACGCCTGCGCCATCACCGCTGCGTTGGTCTTCACCTGCTTCTGATATGCCACGAACTCCGGCGTAAGTGCCTCTCCGAACGCCACTGCCTTCGCGGCTATCACGTGCTCCAGCGGACCGCCTTGCGTGCCGGGGAACACTGCAGAATCCAGCAATGCCGACATCATCTTCACCTCCCCTTTCGGTGTGGTCTTGCCCCACGGGTTGGGGAAGTCTTGCCCCATCAGAATGATACCGCCGCGAGGTCCGCGCAGTGTCTTGTGCGTTGTGGAGGTAACGATATGTGCATGCTTCACGGGGTTCTCCAGCAAGCCTGCGGCAATCAGTCCGGCAGGGTGCGCCATGTCCACCATGAAGATTGCCCCTATCTCGTCCGCCACCTTGCGGATACGCGCATAGTCCCACTCGCGGCTGTACGCACTCGCACCGGCGATAATCAGTTTCGGACGCTCTGCACGCGCTTTCTGCTCTAACTCGTCGTAGTCCACACGCCCTGTCTCCTCGCGCAGGCTGTAGTCAATAGCATGGAACATCAGTCCTGAGAAGTTCACCGCCGAGCCGTGGCTCAGGTGTCCGCCGTGCGACAGGTTAAGCCCCATGAAGGTGTCGCCTGCCTTGAGACACGCCATGAAGACCGCCATGTTCGCTTGCGCCCCCGAGTGCGGTTGCACATTCACATACGCTGCGCCGTATAGTTGTTTCAGTCGGGTGCGTGCCAACTCCTCGCTCATGTCCACCACCTCGCAGCCGCCATAGTAGCGATGCCCGGGGTAACCCTCGGCGTACTTGTTCGTCATCACGCTACCCATTGCTTCCAGCACTTGGTCGCTAACGAAGTTCTCACTCGCAATCAGTTCGATGCCTTTCACTTGACGCTCACGCTCCTTGGCGATAAGGTCAAAAATAGCTGTGTCTCGTGTCATATATTGTAACTTTGTGTTTGTAACTTCGTGTAAATAACTCCGCTTCGCTTCGTGTAAGAAACTCCGCTTCGCTCCGTGTACAGCGCGTAGCGCTTTATAAGGGCTTAAAATCAATCTGCCGCTTCTCCGCGTCCGCCCGAATAATCTTCACCCGCATCGGGTCGCCCAGCGTGAAGGTCTTGCCCGACTCCTCCGCTATCAGTCGATAGTTCTTCTCGTCGTACACCATGTAGTCCCCGGGCACTAACCTATTGATACGCACCAGCCCTTCGCAGCGGCTCTCATCCAACTGCACGAACACCCCGAAATCCGTAACGCCCGAGATATGCCCGTCCGCTTCCTCGCCGATATGCTGCTTCATCCATTTGGCTTGATACATCTTGTTCGAGTCGCGCTCTGCCTGCTGTGCGTCTATCTCCCGCTCCGAGCAGTGGATACACATCTCTTCCAGCACATTCCGCGGCAGGCTGTCTCCTTTCCCTTTCAGGATATATTTCTCCAGCAGACGGTGCACCATCAGGTCGGGATACCGCCGAATAGGCGAGGTGAAGTGGGTGTAATGCTTAAACGCCAACCCGTAGTGCCCGATATTCTGTGTCGAGTACTTTGCTTTCGCCATCGCCCGAACGGTCAGCATGTCTATCACCTGCGGGGGCACACGCTTGCCCATACGCTTCTGAAAGGCTTTCAACTCGCGCAATTTCTCCTTATCGGGTTTGTCGTGAATACGATACACAAACGGCTTCTTCCCCACCGCTTCCGCCACCGTCCTATTCGCCAGCAGCATGAACTCCTCTATCAGGTGGTGCGCCTCGTTCGGACGCTCGAAGTATATCTCCACCGGCTCACCCTGCTCATCCAGTCGAAAGCGCATCTCATCCTGCTCCAGCACCAACGCCCCTGCTTCAAACCGCTTACCTCGCAGTATCCTCGCTATCTTGTCTAACCCATGTATCGCTTCCCAAAGACCGCTTTGCTTTTGCTCACTACCCCTCTCTATCATCGCCTGCGCCTCATCGTAGTCCAGCCGCGCGTCCGACCGTATCACCGTCCGGCAAATCTTATGCTTCACCACCTCCGCCTCTTGCGTCATCGTGAACACCACCGACATACACAACTTGTCCTCATGCGGTCGCAGCGAACATAGGTCGTTGCATAACTCCTCCGGCAGCATTGGCAGCACCCTATCTACCAGATAAGTGCTCGTCCCACGCTTGTACGCCTCCTCATCCACCGCATCCCCGGGCTGCACATAATGGCTCACATCCGCGATATGTACACCCACCTGCACCAGACCGTCCGACAGTACCTGATACGACAGCGCATCGTCAAAATCCTTTGCGTCATTAGGGTCTATCGTGAAGGTGAAAACCTCCCTCATATCCCGTCGCCTTAATATCTCTTGTTCGTCGATTGGTAGCATATCTATCTTCTCTATCTAATTCCGCTGCAAAGGTACAACATTTTTTTGAAATATGCAAATGAATACTAAATGTTTATGTTACAAATGTTATAATTGTTACATGTTACAGCCTAACACGACAATTACATGCCTTTGATAAAAGGGGATAACATGTATCGCATTACCAATTTTTGGGGATAGTTAGTGAAAAAATGCAAAAAAAACGGAGAAATCTTGCTTTTGTCAAAAAAAAGTCGTAATTTTGCAGCCGATTTGGAAAAGATTAATCTTATTATTCTAAGACGATATGAACGCAATTCTTAAAAACTTAGGCGTAATCATCCTTCTGTTGGGGGTGGCTTTCTTGGTGGTTTACAACTTCGCTGCTCAGCAAAACTGGCTGTTAGTAGCAGGTTTAGCAACCGAGTTGGCAGGTATTCTGACCTACATCGTAGCAAACAAATTCGTTGAGTAATCGCGCTGTATGAGCGAGAATGCCTTCAATGATTCTGTGAAGTATCACTTGACAGGCATGTACCAAGACTGGTTCTTGGACTATGCTTCGTATGTGATATTAGAGCGAGCCGTCCCCGCAATAGAGGACGGTTTGAAGCCTGTGCAACGCCGTATCCTGCATGCGATGAAGTGCGTGGACGACGGGAAGATGAACAAGGTGGCGAACATCGTGGGACAGACCATGCAGTACCACCCGCACGGCGACGCAAGCATTGGAGACGCACTCGTACAATTAGGGCAGAAAGACCTGCTGATAGACTGTCAGGGAAACTGGGGGAATATCCTCACGGGTGACGGCGCGGCGGCACCTCGATATATCGAGGCGCGGCTGAGCAAGTTTGCGCTCGACACGGTGTTTAACCCGAAAACAACGCACTGGATGTTGTCGTACGACGGTCGTAAGAAAGAGCCTATCCACCTGCCGATAAAGTTCCCGCTGCTGCTGGCGCAAGGCGTGGAGGGGATTGCCGTAGGGCTGAACTCGAAGATACTGCCGCATAACTTCTGCGAGATATGCGATGCTGCGCTGGCGTATCTGCGCGGGGAGGAGTTTGTGCTCTATCCCGATTTCCCGACGGGTGGCGAGATAGATGTGAGCCGCTACAACGACGGCGAGCGCGGGGGCACGGTGAAGATTCGGGCGAAGATACAGAAAGCAGACGACAACAAGACACTGATAATCACGGAGATACCCTACGGCACCACGACTACGAAGATTATCGAGACCATCCTGCGGGCAAATCAGAAAGGGAAGATAAAGATTCGCAAGGTGGACGACTTCACGGCGGATACCGCGCGGATTGTAGTGCAGTTAGCCCCCGGGTCTTCGTCGGACAAAGCGATAGACGCGCTGTATGCGTTTACCGACTGCGAGGTGAATATCTCGCCTAACTGCTGCGTGGTGCAGGACAAGAAGCCGATATTCACCACGGTGAGCAACCTGCTCAGGATGTCGGTGGACAACACAATGGCGTTGCTCAAATGGGAGTTGGAGATAGAGAAAGCCGAGTTGGAGGAGAAATACTTCTACACCTCGCTGGAGAAGATATTTATTGAGAACCGAATTTATAAGGAAGAGGGCTACGAGACGGCGCCGAACAAGGAGAAGTTGATTGCGTTTGTGGACAAAGCCCTGACGCCGTGGAAAGCACAACTGATACGCGAAGTGCGACAAGAGGATATCGAGAAACTGTTTGAGATACGGATGATTCGTATCACGAAGTTCGACTCGAAGAAAGCGGATGAGTTGATGCGCGACCTCGAGAAGCAGATAAAAGCCTGTCAGAAGCACTTGGCGCACCTGACGGAATACACGATAGAGTGGTTTGAGATGTTGCGGAAGAAATACGGGGAGAAATACCCGCGTCGCACGGAGGTGCGTAACTTCGCGAATATCAATGTGAAGACCGTGGTAGAAGCCAACGAGAAACTATATATCAACCGCGCGGAGGGCTTTGTGGGGACAGGGCTGAAGAAAGACGAGTTCCTCTGCAACTGCTCGGATATAGACGACATCATCGTATTCCACAAAGACGGCAAATACAAGGTGATGCGCGTGGCGGAGAAATTGTTCATTGGCACGGATATCCTGCATATTGCCATCTTCAAACGCAACGACGACCGGACGATATACAATGTGGTGTATCGCGACGGAAAAGGCGGGGTGTATTTCATGAAGCGTTTCTCGGTTACGGGCGTTTCGCGCGACAAAGAGTACGACCTGACGCAAGGCAAGGCGGGAAGCAAGGTGGTGTATTTCACCGCGAACCCGAACGGCGAGGCAGAGGTGATTCGTATTCAGTTGAAGCCTGCGTTGCACCTAAAAAAGATGGAGGTGTGCAAAGACCTGAGCGAGTTGGCAGTGAAGAGCCGCACGGCACGAGGCAATGTGCTGACGAAGTTTGAGGTGAAGAGTATCACGCTCAAGCAGAAAGGGCACTCGACATTAGGCGGACGCAAGGTGTGGTTCGACCCCGATGTGCTGCGTATCAATTACGACGGGCAGGGGAACTACCTCGGCGAGTTCTGGGACGAAGACCGCATATTAGTGATTACCACCACGGGCGATTACTACCTGACGACCTTTGACTTGACGGCGCACTTCGACCAAAACATCCTGCGCATAGAGAAGTTCAATGCAGAGAAAGTGTGGACGCTGGCGCTATGGAATGCAGACTTGGGGTATTACTACGCGAAGCGGTTTACCTTCGATGCTACTTTGAAGTCGCAGAACATGTTAGGCGAGAACAAGGAGTCGCGTATCGTGCTGCTGACCGACCGCGAGGAGCCCGTCTTCCGACTGGTATTCAGCGATGAAACGCGCGAGCCACAGGAGATAGCGATGGCGGAGTTTATCGACGAGAAGTCGCCGAAGGCGAAGGGAAAGCGACTCTCCACCTTGGAAATCAGCCGAATAGAGGATATCACGCCGGAGCCTGAACCTGAAGCAGAGGAAGACTCCATCGGAGAAGAGACCGAAGGGGAAGAGAGGAATGCCGGCGATTCTGCGCTTGCCGGCGCAGAGGAGACAAAGGAAGAGCAGCAGCCCCAAGCGGCGACAGGGGATACCGTGATTTCGGTGGAAGATGTGCCCATGACGATCACTACCCACTCTCAGGATTCTGCCAGAGAGGAGAATGAGAATGATAGCCAGTTGAGTTTATTCTGAATAGATAATAGTTAATATGAATTAGAAGCGCATTGCTAATAAAATCGCTATGAATTGTTTGATAATAGGTTCGGGACCTGCGGGATATACGGCAGCGATATATGCCTCTCGCGCAAATTTGTCTCCCGTATTGATTGAAGGTCCGCAAGTAGGCGGTCAGTTGATGATTACCACCGAGGTGGAGACCTTCCCCGGGTATCCCGAGGGGGTTGCACCCTTCCAGATGATGGATGATATGCGTCGTCAGGCGGAGCGGTTTGGCACGCAGTTTATGGAGGGGATAGTGGAGAAAGTCGATTTCAGTTGCTCTCCGAAGAAAGTGTGGTTGGATAACGGCACGCTTTTAGAGTCGGAGACGGTGATAGTTGCCACCGGGGCGAGTGCGAAGTTCTTGGGTATTCCCTCGGAGGAGGAGTACAAGGGACGTGGCGTGTCTGCATGCGCTACTTGCGACGGTTTCTTCTACCGCAACAAGACGGTGGCGGTAGTAGGCGGCGGTGATACGGCTTGCGAGGAGGCGACTTATCTCGCGGGATTGTGCAAGAAAGTGTATATGATTGTGCGCAAGCCTTATCTGCGTGCGTCGGAGATTATGCAGCAGCGTGTGCTGAATAATCCGAAGATAGAGGTGCTGTTTGAGCACAACACCCTGCAACTGACGGGCGAGCCAAAGGTGCAAGGCGCGGATTTGGTGTATCGCAAGGGCAGCGCAGAGGAGGAAGTGCGGCATATCGAGATAGACGGATTCTTCCTTGCCATCGGACATAAGCCGAACACCGACCTCTTTGCTGCTTACCTCGACAGGGATGAGGAAGGGTATATCAAGGTGCAGGGCGACAGTCCGCGTACGAATGTGGCGGGAGTGTATGCCGCAGGAGACTGCGCCGACCCTCATTATCGTCAAGCCATCGTGGCTGCGGCAGCGGGCTGCAAAGCAGCGATGGAAGCGGAGAAGTACCTGAAGCAATAGAGCGCGGGGCAGTGGCTGATTAGCCTCGGACGCGATTTAGCACGAGGAGATTGCCTATCAAAGGCAGTCTCCTCTTTTTGGTATGTTGGAGAGGGAGTGGGGGGTGTCCGGACTTAGGCTATGGCAACAGCCAATGGAGTGCGTATGTGGTGAGCAGGAAGGCTGTGTAGAGGCAGAAGACGACGCCACGGGCGAGGGAGTCTCGCTGACGGAAGAAGAGCGTGGCGGCTGCCGCAGGCAGGAAGAAAAGGAAGAGAAGGAGCAACAACGATTGCTGCGCTATGCTGTCTCTATCTATGCGCACGGCGATGGTGATGAGAAAAGCCAAGTGGAAAGCGAGGAAGATAGCGAGGAGCATTATCTGCGCGAGCGACATTGCGTGCACGGCAGTGGAGAGTCCGCCGAAGACCTGCTCCATTGCGGGTAGCGGGACATCAAAGAAAAGCACTGCAATGGCGGCATAGATGGCGAAGAGCGCTATGGCGATGAGTGAGCCTAATGCCGTGCGCAGGTTCATGGAGCGAAGCAGGACATAGGCAAGCCATATAAGAGGTATCATGCAGACCGCTTCCGGGAGGAAGAGGGCTGCAATGAGTGCGAAAGATGTGGCGAGGAAGCAGTCGTGTGCGGTTTCCTCCTCGCGGTAGGCTCGGTGGATGACCTGCACGATAATGGTTGTGAATAGGATAGCGACTTGTAGTTGCCACCAACAGTGGATTATCGGGAAAGCAGTGGTAGTGAGCAGAAAGAGAAAGACGGGCAGGAAATCACGGAACCGCACGACGCCCGTATTCAGCAACAGAAGGAAGAGAATGTAGGCGTTTAGCAGGGTGAGTGCGAAGGTGAGAAAGAGGGGAAAGGCAGAGGCAAAAGAGGCGTAGTCGCAGGCGAGAAAGTCAGGAATCCATCCGCACAAAACCCCTACCGATAGCGCAAGGGCTATCGGTAGGGGGAGACGGGATATGGATTGGAAGAAGGACATTAGAGGACCCACCCCGTCCCTCCCTACAAGGGAGGGAGAAAGTGGTTAGTTGGTTAGTGGTTGGATAACCGCGGGCGAGACGCACACGACAATCCCCGATGAATCGGGATGCAAGCATCGGTATGTACCACCCGCGTCCTCGGAGGTTAGAATCCTTTGCGTTGGAGGTAGAACTTGGGGTTGGCGGGTTTGCCTCGGAACTCAAGGTAGAGTTCCTGTGCGTCGCGTGTGCCTCCTTGTTCGAGCAGGTGGCGGAAACGGCGTGCCACCTCAGGGTTGAAGATATCGCCCGTCTCGGCAAAGGCTGCAAAAGCGTCTGCGTCGAGCACTGCCGCCCAAGTATAACTATAGTAGCCCGCCTCGTAGCCCGTGGTGAAGATATGGTTGTAGAAAGTAGAGCGGTAGCGGGTAATGATTTCGGGAATCATACCCATCTTCTGCATGGACTCTGCCTCGAAGGCATTGACATCGAGGTTGTCGGAAGAGGTCAACTCGTGGTAGTCCATATCGAGGATGGATGCGGAGAGCAGTTCGGCGGTAACGAATCCTTGGTTGAAGGTGGCGGCACGATTGATTTTCGCAATGAGGCTGTCGGGCATGACCTCGCCCGTTTGGTAGTGGAAAGCGTAGGTCTTCATGACCTCGGGGCGGTAGCAGTAGTTCTCCATGAACTGGGAGGGTAATTCAACGAAGTCTCTCGGCGTGTTGGTGCCTGCGAGGGATTTGTAGGTTGCCTTAGAGAGGAGTCCGTGGAGCGCGTGTCCGAACTCGTGGAAGAGGGTCTCCACATCGTCCATGCTGAGCAGCGAGGGGTTGCCTTGGGTGGGCTTGTTGAAGTTACCCACATTTATGATAACGGGTCGGTGGTCCACACCGTTGGCGTCCACATACTGGTGGCAGATATCGTTCATCCAAGCCCCGGGGCGTTTGCCTGCGCGGGGGAAATAGTCTGTGTAGAGGATACCAATGAGTGAGCCGTCGGCGTCAGTAACTTTGAAGACCTCGACCTCGGGGTTATAGACGGGCATTCCTTCGAGTTGCTCGAACTGCAAGCCGTAGAGGGTGGTAGCGAGTTGGAAGACACCGCGGCGCACATTGCTCAACTCGAAATAGGGTTTGAGTTCTTCCTCGTCGAGGTCGTACTGCTCTTTGCGGAGTTTCTCAGCGTAGTACCACCAGTCCCAAGGTTGCAGTTTCTCGCCCGGGAGGTCTTGGTTCATGAGTGCTTGTAGGGCAGCCGCCTCGCGCTTAGCCGCCTTGATAGAAGGTGCCCAGACGGACTGCAGGAAAGCATCTACGGTCTTGGCGTTTTTTGCCATGCAGTCGGCAAGGATATAGTCGGCGGGGTTGCTGTAGCCGAAGAGTTGGGCTTTCTCGATACGGAGCGCCATAGTCTTTTGAATGACGGCTTTGTTGTCGAACTCGTTGTTATGATTGCCGCGGGTGGTGTATGCCATAAGCAGTTCCTCGCGCAGTTTACGGTTCTCGCAGTATTGCAGCACGGGGGTGAAGGATGTGCGTTTGGGCGTGAAGAGCCATGCGTTGGGTTGCCCTGCTGCTACGGCTTCTTCTCTCGCAGCGGCTTTGGCGCTCTCCGGTAGCCCTGCCAACTCGCTCTCATCGGTAACGAAGAGTTGGTAGGCATTGGTCTCAGCCACCACATTGTTGCCGAACTGCAAGGAGAGCAGTCCCAACTCTTTGTTGATTTCTTTGAGTCGTTCTTTCTTGTCGTCGGGCAGGTTAGCACCGTTCTGTGCGAAACTCTTGTAGGTCTGTTCGGTGAGTCGCAGTTGCTCGGGAGTGAGGTTGAGCGTCTCTCGTGCGTCGTAGACGGTTTTCACGCGTTGGAAGAGGGAGTCGTTGAGAATGATACCGTCGGATAGTTCGGAGAGCATGGGTGTAACCTCCTCTGCAATGGCGTTCATCTCATCGTTGCCGTCGGCGTCGAGAATGTTGAAGAACACGCCCACCACTCTGTCAAGCAGGGCTCCCGTGCGGTCGAGGGCAGCGATAGTGTTCTCGAAGGTGGGTGCTTCGGTGTTGGCAACGATAGCGTCAATTTCCGCTTTGTTTTCCGCAATGGCTTTCTCGAAGGCGGGCATATAGTGCTCCGTCTTCACTTTGTCGAAAGCCGGCACGCCGTAGGGCGTGTTTTGCTCCGTGAGGAGCGGGTTTTCCGTGTTGGTGCAAGCCATAAGGGCGATGAGCGCAAGGCTCAGTATAAATAGTTTTTTCATATCGTTTGAAATTTTGTGCAAAGATACAAAAAAAAATCGGTTTTTGCAAGTTTTTTTTCAAAAAAAAATGCATTCGCTATTCATCTCCCTTAATAGGTGGTTTATTTTTCCCTGATTCCCCTATTAAAGCCCATTCATGCGCCATTAAAATTATATTCTTAAACATATCCTCCCGCCACCCCATTTTATCCGAACATGTTCGGGACAAATGCGGCAAAATGCACTTGGATAACATTTGCTACATTTGCTACATTTGCTACATAGAAAATGAGTAACCCTCCCCACCCATATTAAATTATTATATATATATATATATATAATAATTAGAATAACCCCTCAACCCCCCAAAACTTAATACTTTTTAACGAAAAAATGGGGGTACTTTTTGCAAAAAGTACCCCGATTTTGAACCACCTTGCCCTTTTTTAGGTCTTTATAAGGACTTTATGGTAGTAAATTACTAAATTGCAGTGTAGCAAATGAAGCAAGTGTAGCAAATGTAAGACCCCAGACCCTCTAAATCTCCCAAAACTCACCCCCGAAAAGGGAGACTTTTCATTTGCTTCATTTGCTTCAAATGCTACAATAACATTTAGTATTCATCTGCTTCTGCGCATTACTTCAAAGCCCTAACCATTCCCCCGGGCAGCGACTTGACTAATCCTTCCATCTCCATCATCATCAGTTCGTTCGCCACCTGTGCGTAGTCCATGCCCGTCTCCATCACTATCATGTTGATATGCAGTCCGTCCTCTTGCTCGTGCAATTTATCGAGCAGCGTGCGCTGCACATCCGTCAGCGGAGTCGAGAATTCCACTATCTCTGTCTGGACGGGCGCTGCGGCAGCCGCCCAGTCCATCGCTTCTATTAGGTCGTCCGCGCAGGTGATAAGTTGCGCTTTCTGCCTGCGAATCAGGTTATTACAGCCTTGCGACTGCTCGTCCGACGGTCTCCCCGGGCAGGCGAACACATCGCGGTCGTAGTCCAACGCCATCTGCGCCGTAATGAGTGCACCGCCTTTGGCTTTCGACTCCACCACAACCACCGCGTCTGCCAGCCCCGCGATAATCCGGTCTCGCGCCACGAAATGCCAAGGGTCAGGGCGCGTGCCACTCACATACTCCGTCAGCAAACCGCCATGCTCCAGCATTGCCACCGCCACATTCCTATGCAACGCGGGGTAAATCCTATCCAGCCCATGCCCGGGGACGGCAATGGTTGGGATACCCGCCTCAATGGCAGCGCGGTGTGCCGCTACATCAATACCATAGGCTAATCCGCTGATAACATTCAAGTTAGGCACCCTTTTTGCCAAGTCGAGCACTAACTGCCGCGTCAGTTCTTTTCCGCGGTCGGTCGCATTCCGGGTCCCCACCACCGACACTACCTTCCCCTCGTTCACCCGCATATTGCCTTTCCCGAACAGCAGCAGCGGTCGGTCGGGGCACTGCCGCAAGTGAAACGGATACCCTTCGTCTTGGCACCAATAGGTGCTGATATGGTGCGTCTCCACAAATGCCAACTCGCGCTCTGCCCGCGCCATGGCTTCGCCCATCCCTTTTTCCGTCAGGTGTTTCCACGCCTCACCCGCAGAACCGTATTGCTCTAACCATTGCAATGCAATACGATTCCGTTTCTCAAACAACAAACTAAAAGCAATCTGATACAGCAACATACGAACCTACCTACAAGCGGAAAAACGCCTTCTCATCAAGCGGTATACCCCCACCAAAACCAGTCCGATAGTCGCGCCGACGATATCTGCCACAAGGTCTATCCAGTCGCCTGTCCGCGTGCGGGTGCAGGTGGCTTGCAGCACCTCCATCAGTCCGCCATAGCCCACCGTCAGCACCCACGCCCACACATATCGTTTCCACATACCCTCGCACCGTGCGCCCCCGAGTGCTGCCACAGGCAACAACCACGACACCGCCTGCACAATATACATCAGCGTATGCCATGTCTTGTCGCTCCACCGAATCACCAACGGCGGCAGGGTAGGCTGCTCCCACAGCGAGAGCAATGCAATAGCCACTGCGACCAATCCCGCAGGCACATACCATGCATATTTCTGCCAACTAACCATTAAAACTGCTCACTAATCACTAATCACTGCCCACTAATCATAGTTTTTCCCCAAAGCACAAATCGCCCGCGTCGCCCAAGCCCGGCACAATGTACTTATGCTCGTTGAGCGTGGGGTCAATGGCGGCGCACCAGAGGGTGATGTTCGGTTGGTCGCCCAGCGTATCTTGCAGATACTGAACGGCTTGCGTTGTCCCGATAGTGCAGCATAGGTGGGTCGCTGCGGGGGTGCCGTGGCTCAGCAGCGCGCGATATGCCACCTCCATCGACATGCCTGTCGCCAGCATCGGGTCAACCAGCATCAGCGTCTTACCCTCCAAATGCGGAGCAGCCAAGTACTCTGCCACAATCTCTATCTCCTCCTCGCCGTAGCGGTTGCGTCCCCAGCGGCGGTAAGCGCTCAGAAAGGCGTTCTCCGCGCGGTCGAACATGTTGAGGAACCCTTGGTGTAGAGGCAAACCTGCGCGGAGCACCGTCGCCAGCACCACCTTATCCGTCGGCACCTGCACCTCCGCCACGCCCAGCGGAGTCTGCACCGGCTCCGAAGCGTAGGTCAGTTCGCGGCTTACCTCCAACGCCATCACCTCACCAATGCGCTCAATGTTACGACGAAAACGAAGACTATCGTGCTGAATATCCACACTGCGTATCTCTTTCAGATACTGATTCAAGAGCGAGTTATGCTCCGACAAGTTGATTACTCTCATGGTGAAAAGGATTAAATTTGCCCGCAAAGGTACGCAAAAAAAATGAATTGTGCAACAGAAGAACGCAAAATTATGCACTAAAATGGCCTTTTCTTCACTCCAAAACACGCCTCATGCTTGCATATCTCATTTTTTCTTCGTACCTTTGCTGCCCGAACGGATATACAAGTCTCTGTTTTAACGACTAAGAGACAGCAGACCAACTAAGGACAATAGTTAGTGATTAGTTAGTGATTAGTTAGTGATTAGTTAGTGATTAGTTAGTGATTGCCGAGACTATTTCCTTACTCTGCCGACACTTTTTGTAAACCCTCATACCCCAAAAACAACACTTCTTCTTCCTTAAAAACTGCCGACCTATGTATTTTGTCCTAACCACCTCATCGATATGGCAACTCTGTCATGAATCGTTCGCCGACCAACCGTGGCGGGATAGCCCGCGCTTAGAGATACCAAATGGCGAGCAGTACAAGACCCTTGCCACCGTGGAGCAAATCTGGCACTTCCTCTTCGCACACCATGCTACGCGGAATGATATCCTCGTCTGCGTCGGCGGAGGCGTCATCTGCGACCTCGGCGGCTTCGCTGCCTCCACCTACAAGCGCGGCATGCCCCATATCAATGTCCCCACCACGCTCCTCGCCATGGTGGACGCTGCGTCCGGAGGCAAGACGGGCTTCGATTACGCCGGTGTCAAGAACGCCATCGGCACCTACGCCCCTGCCCTTCAAACGCTCATCCTACCCTCGCTCATCACCTCCCTCCCCCCGCGCGAACTGCTCAGCGGCTATGGTGAAATGCTCAAACACGCTCTCCTCGATACGCCCGACCATTGGCAACAACTCCTGCAACTTGACCTCGAGACGGAGGCGGGCGTGCAAGCCCTCATGTCGCTTATCGAACGCTCGCGAGCGCTGAAGAATCGTATCGTGCAGATAGACCCCCGCGAGCAGGGGCTCCGCCGTGCGCTCAACCTCGGACACACCATCGGGCATGCCCTCGAAGCACATATGCTCGCCGCAGGACAACCGCAACCGCACGGCTATTGTGTCGTCTGGGGAATGGTGGGCGCACTCTATCTCAGCGTATTACGCTGCGGATTCCCTCGCGAGGTGCTCCACCAACTGGAGCAGACTATGCTGCGCTACTACGGACGCCCCATCTGCAACTGCAAGGACCAGTCCCAACTACTCACCCTCATGCAACAGGACAAAAAAAACACCGCAGAGGGCATTCGATTTACCCTTCTGCGGCGTATAGGCGAACCTGTCTCCGAGACGGTCTCTCCGTCCGAGATTGACGGCGCCGTAGCGTATCTTTTCTCAATATAGGCGTTGGCTGTGCCTCAACACATGGCGGTGGTTTCCACGCCTCGGCAGCATGCGCATACTCCGGTCAGATAACATTCTTCCCGAAGCAGTTTGTACCCTTCCGGCACGGAGAAATTCCTCAAATCGGACATAGGCATGTCCTCTATCTTCCCGCACCGAATGCAGCGGAAATGCGCATGTCGGTGCCGATTGATATCGTATCGTATTGTGCCTTCGGTAATCTGCAAGGAGAACACTGCACCGCAAGCGGTCAGCGTCTTCAGCGAGTTGTAAACCGTCGCGCGTGATACGGCTATCTGCTTGGTTAGTAATCCGGCGTATATCTCGTCCGCAGTAGGGTGGGTGTTGTGGCTCATTAGATAATCAACAACATAGGCTCTCTCTCGTGTGTATTGAATACCGTACTGCTCCAGAAATTCACGGCTGTCCATCATAAACTTGCTTGCATTGGTGAAATTTGCTGCAAAGATACGAAAAAAGAACGATTTATGCAAAAAAATCATAGAAAAACTTGCGTATATCAGAAAAAAGCAGTATTTTTGCACCGAGTTTAGATTAAATCTAAACAAATGGAGAAAGACAATAACTAACTAAACAAACAAAGACTATGGCAAACAAGTATGCCGGTACCCAGACCGAGAAAAATCTGGAGATTGCATTCGCAGGCGAATCGCAAGCACGCAACAAGTACACTTATTTTGCAAGCAAGGCGAAGAAAGAAGGATTTGAGCAGATTGCAGCCCTCTTCCTGAAAACGGCTGACAACGAGAAAGAGCATGCCAAACTGTGGTACAAGGAACTGCACGACGGCATTGGAGATACCGCAGACTGCCTGCTGAAGGCAGCCGAGGGAGAGAACTACGAGTGGACGGACATGTACGCAGGCTTTGCAGAGACCGCGGAAAAGGAAGGATTCCCCGAGTTGGCAGCCCGTTTTCGCATGGTAGCAGAGGTGGAGAAGCACCACGAGGAGCGCTATCGCGCATTGCTCCACAATGTGGAGGCACAAGAGGTATTCAAAAAGTCCTCTGTGAAGGTGTGGGAGTGCCGCAACTGCGGACATATCATGGTAGGCGAGGAAGCACCTGCTATCTGCCCCGTATGCGCTCATCCGCAGGCTTATTTCGAGGTACATGCGGAGAACTACTAATTTTATTAACCTTATATTTTAATCAACTATGCGTAGTATCACAACATTTGATTTGCAGTATGCCCACCGTTTCTACGGTTTCCAAGGGGAAGCACAGTACCTGCACGGGCATACCGGTGTCCTCACGATTGAGGTAGAGGACAGTATTAACGAAGGTGTCAACATGGTTTATCCTTGCAACGAGATTCAGAAAGTGGCATGGAGCCTGTTGAAGAACTTTGACCATGCGCTCATCCTGCGCGAGGACGATCCGCTGCTGCCTGCTATTCTTGATGTATATGAGAAGCAAGGAATAAAGAACGGACACCCGCGCAACACGATGAAAGGCGAGGCGTTTCATACCGAGTTGGCAACGGCTTATCCCGATTGCAGACTGGTAGTTACGAAAGAGACCATGACCGTTGAGGGCATGATAAAGATTGTTTACGACTTGCTGAAAGACAAACTGAACATTGCGAAGATTACCTTCACCAGCGGCGTGAATGCGGCTTCTGCCGAGTTCTCCGCACGAAAGGAGATTGACCGTTGCCCGCTCTGCGGTATCTCGCTGGATGAGAACGGCGTTTGCCCGAAGTGCGGCTACAAGAAGTAAGTGTCTTTCCGCACCCAAAAGAGTTGCAAAAAAGGAGCGACTGTCTGACAATTATCGGACAGTCGCTTTTCAGTATGGGCAGGAGTTTGTGCCGCCGAGGGTGGGGAGTAGTTTTGTTTCCTATCAGCCAACGACTCCGCTGAAGCCCATGAATGCCATGGCAAGCAAGCCGGCAGTGAGGAGCGCGATAGGCGTGCCTTCCATTGCCTTCGGCACTTTGTTCATTGACAACTGCTCGCGGATACCGGCGAACAGCACCAAAGCGAGGGCGAAGCCGATAGCGGTGCAAACAGCATACCAGAGACCTGTCCACAGGCTGGGGTCTGCGCCGCCGGGCAACTTATTTGCCAACATCTCGGGTGTAGCCACGATGATTGCCACGCCAAGGATACAGCAGTTGGTGGTAATCAGCGGAAGGAACACACCGAGTGCCTGATAAAGCGCGGGGCTGATTTTCTTGAGCACAATCTCAATCATCTGTACCAGTGCAGCAATCACCAAGATGAAGACGATTGTCTGCAGGAAGCCCAGACCGAAGCGATTGAGCAACATTTGTAGCAGGTAGGTCAACAGGGTCGCCAACGCCATCACGAAGGTAACGGCAGCACCCATACCCAATGCGGTATCTATCTTCTTACTTACCCCCAAGAACGGGCAGATTCCTAAGAACTGCGACAGCACTACATTGTTTACAAAAATAGCGCTAATAAATATCAATAGGTAAACCATAGTTGTGTGTATTATTTGACTGCTTCGCTCTTTGACCACTTCGTTGTCCGACCGCTTCGCTGTCCGACTGATTTAGTTTGGATAGTATATCAGTCTGTCAGCGCGAAGCGCGGTCAATCAGTGTCAACGGTCAGACAGTCGTTAGACGGTCTATCAGCGCGAAGCGCGGTCATTTCATTTTTTCAGTTTGTTAACTAATGCCATCACATATGCCAATGCAATGAAGGCACCCGGAGCGAGGACGAAAACGAGCATACCGTAGTTCTCGGGGAAGACAGCGAAATCGAAAATCTTACCTGTTCCCAGCAGTTCGCGGATAGCGCCGAGGATGGTCAGCGCCAGCGTGAAGCCAAGACCCATGCCGATACCGTCCAATGCCGACAGCCCCACATTATTCTTCGCTGCAAACGCCTCTGCACGACCCAGCACGATACAGTTCACCACAATCAGCGGGATGAACAAGCCGAGGGCGTCGTAAACAGCGGGCAGGTATGCCTGTACGAGCAGTTGCACCATGGTTACGAACGAGGCAATCACTACGATGAACGCAGGGATACGCACCTTATCGGGAATCAGGTTCTTTAAGAGGGAGATAACGATATTCGAGCAGATGAGCACCGCCGTGGTAGCCAGTCCCATCGACATACCGTTGATGGCAGAGGTGGTAGTAGCCAGCGTAGGGCACATACCCAACACGAGAGCAAAAGTAGGGTTCTCGCGCAGAATGCCATTCGTGAGTGTTTTTAATGCTTTATTCATAGTCTATTTGACAATTTGACCATTTAACAATTTGACTATCAGTGCTTGCAATTGTGTTTGCATTGGTGTTCTCCATCGTGCTTGCAGTCGCCGCAGTTGCCTTCGCAGGGGGTGCCTTTGGTCTTGCAGCACTCCTCAATAGGCTTGCCGCACGCGCAAGTTACCGATAGCGAGTCTCCCGACACTTTCGGCGCTGCCTGTTGGCTGGCGCCGGATGCGGCTTGCACTTCGCCCTCAGTATATGCCGAGTAGGCTTTGTTCACAGCCTCTAAGAAAGCGCGGCTGGAGATAGTCGCTGCCGTGATGGCATCCACATCGCCGCCGTCTTTGCTTACACTCATCGCTCCCGTTGCTTTGCGCCCGATGATGTTCTGCCCTGCCTTGTCAGCGTTCTTGAACCACGCTACGATATGCGTACCCAAGCCCGGGGTCTCGGTCTGCTCCAGCACCTCGTAGCCCGTGATATGGCTGTCGTTGTCAAAACCCACCATCAGGCGAATCTTGCCGCCGAAACCGTTGGACTCAGTCTCTACGGCAGCCCCCACAAAGGTGTCGCCTGTATAGGCCTTGTGTACCGTCAGACCTTGTACGGTCTCGGGGTCAGCGATACGCTCGTAGGCAGGCAGCACGGCACTGATAGCCGCCAACTGCTTCTCTGCTTTCTGTTGCTCAATGCTCTCCTGCGTCAGCAGATAGATACCCGACAACATCGCTGCTGCCACCAGCGCAATCAGCGTCAGCGACAACAACATATTCAGAAATGTACTCTTTAACTTTGCCATAATTGTAGAATTTTTTGACCGCTTCGCTGTCTGACCGTTTCACTGTCCGACCACTTCGTTTCCCGACTATCTTTCAGCCGTAGGCGGTCGTTCAGTCGTTAGACGGTCTTTCAGCGCGAAGCGCGGTCTAAGTTACTTCTTTTTCTCGCCGAAGCGTCTCGGGCGTATCTTGTTCAACAATGGAACGCAAGCGTTCATAATCAGGATGGCAAACGACATACCTTCAGGATAAGCACCCCATGTACGAATCACCATCACTATCACACCGATACCGATACCGAAGATGATTTTTCCCCAGTTGCTCATCGGCGAAGTAACATAGTCGGTCGCCATGAAGAAGGCACCGAGCATGATACCACCCGTGCAGAGGGTCAATGCTACATATTCTGCGGTAGTGATACCCTCGGGCAATGCACCGCACCAGCCTGTAACGGCTGCAAAGAGGGCCACCGTAGCCAAGATACTGACGGGGATGTGCCATGTTATCACGCGCGTGATAATAAGGAAGAGCCCACCGATGAGCAGGAGCAATGCACTGACCTCACCGAGCGAGCCGCCCATCACGCCAAGGAACGAATCCCACAGGCTCGGCAACTGCTCGAGCACGCTACTATCGCCGTTCTTTACTGCTTGTTTGAGTAGTGCCAGCGGGGTTGCGCCCGTCTCTGCGTCCACATAACTGCCGGCGAAGCCCAACGGGCGAGGCCAAGTCGTCATTTGTACAGGGAAGGAGATTAGCAGGAATACACGACCTACCAGCGCGGGGTTGAAGGGGTTCTGCCCAATGCCGCCGAACGACATCTTACCTACGCCAATGGCTACCAATGCGCCAATCAGCACTATCCACCAAGGCATGTTGCTCGGCAGGTTGAAGGCGAGCAACAGACCCGTCAAGATGGCGGAGCAGTCGCCTATCACCGGCGTTTCCTTGAGCAGAAACTTCGCTATCAGCCACTCGAACAGCACGCAGGCTGCCACGCTGATGGCCGCTGTTATCAATGCGCCCCAACCGAACTCGATAACCGACATCACATATGCCGGCAGCAGAGCGGCTATCACGAGGAGCATATTCTTCCGGACGCTGTCGTTATTATGAACATGCGGAGCCGGAGATACAATTAACTTTTGCATATTTCTTATTAGGATTTTATGACCGTTTCACTGAAAGACCGCTTTCGCTGTTCGACCGTTTCACTGTCCGATCGCTTCGCTGACTGACCACTAATCAAGTATATCAGTCTGGCAGCGAACGGAGTGAGCGGTCTTTAGTCGTTCAGCGCGAAGCGCGGTCTAACGTCTGTTTTACTTCTTTGCGGCTTGTCTTGCGCGGATATTCGCCCCTACTTTACCTTTGCCCAAGCGGATGTAGTCGAGCAGCGGTCGGTGGCTGGGGCATGTGAAGAGGCAGGAACCGCAGTCGATGCAGTCCATCACATCGTGCTTCTCCATCGTGTCCCAATCCTGACGGGCACTGAGTTGTGCGAGCAGGTAGGGCTCCAAGCCCATCGGGCAAGCGTCTACGCACTTCGCGCAGCGGATACAGTTGCTCGGCTCGTGGCGTCGGCTCTCATTCTCAGGCATAAAGAGCAACGCGGAGAGGCGCTTGTTGGCAGGCATGGCAGCCAAGTTGGAGATGGCGCGTCCCATCATCGGACCGCCTGCGATGATACGACCGGAGTGGTCGGGGATACCGCCTGCGAAGTCGATAATCTCCGTGATGGGCGTACCGAAGCGCACGCGGTAATTACCCGGCTTCTCCATGTGTTTGCCGGTAACGGTCATCACACGGTCAATCAGCGGTTTATTCTTCTGCACAGCCTCATAAACGGCATAAAGTGTTGCCACATTGTCCACTACAGCACCTACCTCAATAGGCAGTGCACCGCTGGGCACTTGGCGACGGATACATGCGTCAATCAACTGTTTCTCACCACCTTGCGGGTATTTCACTTTGAGCGGTTTCACCTCTACGCCAAGGACTCTGCTTGCGAGTTCCTGCATGTGCTTGATGGCGTCGGGCTTGTTCTTCTCAATGCCGATGATGGCGCGGCTGATACCGAGGGCTTTCATCACGATTTGGATACCAATCATGATTTCCTCGCCGTGCTCAAGCATCAGTTGGTGGTCGTTGGTGAGGTAGGGTTCGCACTCTACACCGTTGACAATCAGTACTTCGGCTTTCTTGCCCGGGGGCGGAAGCAACTTCACCTGAGTGGGGAAGCATGCTCCACCAAGACCTACGATACCCGCAGCGGCAATCTTGTCCACTATTTCCTTGGGTTCGAGCGTGCAGTCGCGCTTGATGTCCGGCGTGCGGTCTATCTCGGGGAGCCACTCGTCGCCCTCTACATCAATCATGATGGCGGGTGCGCGGAAGCCCGTTGCGTCCACGATAGAGTCAATCTTGGTTACCGTACCGCTCACGGGCGAGCATACATTTGAACTGACAAAACCGTTTGCCTTGGCTATCAGTTGTCCAACGAGCACTTTATCGCCCTTCTCTACAACGGGTACGGCAGGTGCACCGATGTGCTGCGCGAGCAGGATGGTCGCTTTCTTCGGCAGCGGGCAATCCACGATGGGCTTGTGTGCCGAAAACTCCTTATTTTCTTGTGGATGAACTCCACCTATACGAAATGTACTCATGCTTTTACCTCCTTTTCTACATTTGGTTCGACCGCTTTGGCGTCAGCCTGTGCTGCTACAGGTGCAGGTGCGGGTGCCGGTTTCGGCTCTGCGGGTTTCTGGGGGCGGGGCGGGAAGTTCACGGCGTGGATAGCGCCGGTGGGGCATACGGCCTCGCACTTGCGGCAGAGACGGCATTTCTCGAAGTCGATGTACGCCACATTGTTCTCCACAACGATAGCGTCGAAGGGACACTCTTTGGCGCACTTGCCGCAGCCGATACAACCGTTTTGGCAGACTTTGCGCGTGATGGCGCCTTTGTCTTCGTTGCGGCAGAGCACCACCATACGGCGGTTCTTGGGACCTTTCTTGCGCAACTCAATCAGGCGGCGCGGGCAGGCTTGCACGCACTTGCCGCAGGCGGTACATTTCTCCTCGTCCACTACGGGGAGTCCTGTCTCGGTGTTGATAGACAGTGCTCCGAACTGGCATGCACGGGTGCAGTCGCCGCAACCCAAGCAACCGAAGCGGCAGTCTGCCTCGCCTCCGTAGAGGCTGTGCATGATGTCGCAATGGCGCTCACCGTTGTACTCACTCGTCTTAGGGCGCGCTGCGCAGGTACCGTTGCAGCGTACTACCGCTACTTTCGGCTCCGTTACGGGGGCTGCCAAACCTAAGATTTCACCCACTTTCGTCATCGTGGGTGCGCCGCCGACAGGGCAGAAGAGACCATCGAGCGAGTCCGCCTTGACGCAAGCCTCAGCCAGCGCACGGCAACCGGCAAAGCCGCAGCCGCCGCAGTTAGCACCCGGGAGCGCCTCCTGCACCTCGTCGATACGGGGGTCTTCTTCTACCTTGAACTTCTGGGCAATCAGGTAGAGCAGCACGGCTGCCACTAAGCCTGTTACGCCAAGAACGGCCAAAGAAATAAGAATTAAGTTCATGATATGTGTGTTTGTTAATTAGTTGTCAGTGGTTAGATTTTTCTTGCGGTGAAAGAGAACTCTTTTTGCAGTCGGCCTCGGAAGAAGGATAGCATGATGTAATACAATGCGATAGCGCATAGTGCGATGGTGCCTACTACGGCTTCGTTGTGTATCCAGATTTCCAACAGCCCCACGATGGCAATCATCACGACAAACGGCAGGATGTAGGCGAGCAACACGGCTTTCCATGCGAGTTTCTCCGCCACCATCACTTCGACGCGGTCTCCGGGTTTCATCGGCTCCATCATTAGGGCGTCAATGCGTTTCTCTTGGCTCTCGGCGGACATGCACATGCTAAGCGCCTTGCACGCACTACAAGCACTGGTTTGGATAATCTCCACCAGTGCTTTTCCGTCGTTTACGGCAAGTACTATGCCTTCGTGTCGTATCGGCTCGTCCATCACATCGCGTATTCCAAAAAGTGCACAAAATTAGTGATTTTTTTTGAAACTGCAAAATCTATTTGGCAAAAAGTATATTTTTACACAAATTTCGTACATATTGTGCCCTTTGGCGGATGTGGATGAGCCGGATACGGCCTATGCTTTTTGAAGGGAGACCTGCGATAGACTTGCGATAGACCCGCGGTAATGTTCCGATAGACCCACGAAAAACCCGCGCTATCGGGCGCAGGTTTTTCGGCGAGAAATCGCAGACGGTTCTTACAAGAGAATTATCTTGCCGGAAGTAATGACCTCTTTGTCCATTTCGAAGAAGGTGTAGTAGTATATCTCGTTGGGATTCAGGTCAATAAGGACTCCGGAAGAGACATTGTACACATCTATCAACATCTCGTTTCCATGGCTGTCTGTCGCCAAGTGCACATCGTTGGGATTTGCGGTCGGGATTTTCTCCATGAAGAGCCTTTTTCCGGTGGTGTTGTAGATGGCGATGGAGACATTCGCACGGGTTGTAGCCGCAAAGAGTTGGTAGGAGCCTTCCGCTCGGCGGAGCATCACATCGTGCTTGGTTGGTTTGGCAGCGTTGTCGATTTGTGAGATGGCGAACCAAATCCTGTAACGGCGGCTCTCGCCCGATTCGGATGTGCAGATAATCATGCAAGTGTCGCCGGCAGAGACCTCTTTGATACTGATTTCTGCGAGGTCAGACATGGCTTCGGCCGTGATTGCCGGTGGTGTCATACCATCGACGAGATAGTAAGTGTAGAAGTCTTGTTCTGGGTCAAACGCCTCGAAGGGAACATCGTCGAAGAAAATCATTCGTAGTGTGTTTTCGGTGTCGAGGAGTATGTTCTGTCGGATGGAGTAGGTACGGTTGGTCCCGTCCTGCGCGGTAACGCTGAGCAGGATGGTGCCTGCGTCGTCCATGGATAGCAGGAGTGTGGCAGCCTCATCCGACAGTACGGCATGCACATCTTTCGTTGTAACGAAGTCCGCTGTGGTGCTGTGCGCGGGGTACGAGATGGTGTACTCGAGCGTGTCGGGGTGGAATCCCTCGAGTCGCTCGTTGCGCAGGAAGATGTCCGTCAGGCGCGCGTCGCTATTTTGTGCAAAGGTGAAGGTGATGGTGTAGGCGGCTTGGTCTTCCTCGTTGGGGGCGGTAACAGTGATGGTAACGATCGCCTGCTTTGCAGTACCTTCGCCAATCACCTGCGGGGCGGATATCTCTACCGTCTGCTCCTCGTCGCTCTTCGCGGGCAGGATGGTAGGCAGGCTGTTGGTGCCGAATGGCAGGGTTACCGCGTAGTCGTAGTGCGATGGGGAGAAGGTGGGGGTCAGTTCGACCACCGCGCTGTCGTCGGCGTATTGCAGACGGATGTCAGCGAGGAGTGTGTTGTCGGATTTTAGGTGCTCGAAAGTGAGGGTGTAGGTCGCGGTTGAGGCGTCTTCCGCCTGCACATGGATACGCACGGTGTCGGCATCGCGAGCGATGGCAACTTGCTGCTCGGGTTCCTTCTTCTCGGCAGTAACCATTGGCAGGACGGTAACCTCGACGGGCAACGGGATACGATAGGAGAATTTGTCCTCGTCGAAGTTGGTCAGGGGTGTGCCGTCCACGAAAATCATCTGCAGTCCCGTCTCGTCGGAGAGGCGGCGGGTGAAGCGGATGGTGTAGGTGCGTGTGTTGCCGTTGGGGGCTATGACGGTGATTCGTGCTACGGAGTCGTTGGTGTACGCTGCGAGTGCATACTCCAGCGTGATGGTCTGCCCCTCAGCGCCCTCGATATAGGTTATCACGGGCATGGTCTCCGCGTTGCGGTCGATGGTAACGAGGTAGTCCGTGCTATCAGCGCGGAAGCCTTCGAGAGCCTTTCCGTCCACGAAAATCATCCGCAAAGTATCTACTTGGGAGAGCAACCGCTCGTAGGTTACGGTGTAGATGCCCTTTCGTCCGCTCTCGGCGTCAACGGTGATACGGCGCGTCAGTTGGGTCTCGGTGAGCAGTGTGGTGTCCAAGATGACGGTCTGCCAAGCGTCTGCCTCGTCCCACGACAATTCGGGGAACTGCGTCGCATCCACGGGCAGGGTGTAGGCATAGGTATGTACGGCGGGCGAGAAATCGGGCAACTGCATGCCGTCGGCGTAAATCATCTGCAAGGTGTCCGCCTCGGAAAGGGTATAGCGAAACGCCACAGTGTAGGTGGTGGTCGTCGTTTGGTCCTCTGCCAGTACTTTGATGGTAACGAAGGGTGTCTCGCCTACATTCTCAGTGGTCATGGTAACCGTCTGCGTGCTCTCTGCCTTGCGGGTGAGCACCTCGGGCAGGCTGTGCGTACCCACGGGCAGGGTAACGAGGTAGTAATAGGTATCGGGCGCGAAGTCCGCTAATTCCTCATCGCCTACGTAAATCATACCGAGTTGGGCATTCGTTGACCGAGGCACGCTGAAGAAGAGCGAATAGGTGTTGGTGGTAACGCCATCGGGTGCGGTAACATCCAGATAGATTGCCATCTCCTCAGTGCGTGTTGCCACAGTCTGTCCGTCTTCCTTGAGCGTTGCGCTTACATCGGGCAGGCGGGTGGTTCCGCTGGGGAGGTTGATGGTGTATGCCTGTTGCATGGGCGAGAAGCCGAGGCGCGGGTTGAGTGCTGACTCAAACTCGCTGAAAGCAAGTCCATTGAGCCATATATTCGCCAACGTAGCCTCATTCGATAGGGACGTTGCATAGACATCCACGTAGTAGTCAGCATAGTTGATACCGTCTTGTGCGAGCACGTGGATGGTGTAGCGGTTGCCGTCCTTCTGCAATGTTACGGTCTGGAAGGCATCGTTGCTCGTCCATTGCAAGTTGACCTCATTGTCTGTCGTTTGAGCAGAATAGTAACGCAGCGTGGGGACGAAAGAGGCGATGGGCTTGCCGTTGACAAGGATACCCGTGAGCGTGGTGCAATGGCTCGGCTCGGCTTGGATAGTCAGTTCGTAATGCTTGCTTGTCAGCCCGTCCTCTGCCAGCACCTCTATATAGGTCGGTGAGCCGAGGGAACCTGCTGTCAGCATGACGGTCTGTCCGCTGTGGTTCTTTTGGTAGGAGACGGAGGGCATCTGCGGCTCTTGTTGCTTGCTCTCACCCACAGGGAGAATATAGGTGTAGGTCTCTTGCTCCGGCTTGAAGGCAGGCAGCAGCGAGCCTCCTACGTAGATACCCTGCAAAGTAGCATCGCTCGACAAGTGTTTCTTTATCATGAAATGGTAGGTAAAGGTGGTAGTGCTATCCTCTGCAGTTACAGTAACAGTGTAGGTATTGGTCGAATCATCGAAGGTGTATTCCACCTGCTGCGTTTCCTCTGCGCGTACCCACGAGAGGGTATAGTCGGCAGATGCCACCTCAATGGTCTGGTCTGCCACAGAGGGCAGGAAGTTGGAATATCCCACGCTATCCAGTAGCACGGCTGCGAGATGGGCGTTCGCGGAGAGTGTGCTCGGATAGGTCAGCGTATAGGTGTGTTGCTCGGAGCCATAAACAAGCCAACGCATATCCACAGGCGACTGCACGAAGACCACGGAGTCGGCATCGTCCACTCGGGTGAACTGTACATCCTCCGGGCGTGAGAGGGTGTAGTCGTATTTGGTGGAAGAGAAATCCGTCCACGGTCTGCCGTTCACATTCATGTCTTTGATTTGTCCGCTGGTAGTAGGCGTGGGTCGCTGCAAAGTAATGGTGTAGGTGCCTTTTGAGATGCCGTCTTCCGCCGTAACCGTAATAATTGCCGTGTCCGCAGTAGGGCGCGTCAGTACCGCCGTCTGTGCGTCGCTATGCTTGGTGAAGTGCAAAGCAGGCATAGCATCGGCGTTGATCGTGTAGTCGCGGGTGTCGGCAGCGAAATCGGGCACGCCTGCAAGCGCCGCCAACGTAGTGTTGTTGGAGGGGACACGCCGGAATGTAATCTTATAGGTCTTACTGCCGCCCTTCTCCGGCGTAACCTTGATAGAGAGCACGTTGTTGCTGAACGAGGTAGTAACGCTTTGCAGTCCATTTGCCAACACAGGTTGCACGGAGGGTAGAGGGCTATTCGCGGGCAGGGTGAGGGTGTAGTTCACCGTGGTAGCATTGAACCCCGCCAGCGATACGCCATCCACGAGGAGATCGGCAAGCATGTTCGTGTTGTTGCGCGGTCGCAGGACGGTCAGCGTGTAGTCGGTATGGGTGCCGTCCTCGGCGTAGTTGATGATAGTGGCTTTGCGATGCTGGCAGCCCACCGAGTCGGGATATTCTGTCCAAATAATCTGTTGCGCTTGGTCGCTCACCTCACCCACAAACGAAAGTGTCGGCAGGTCAGTTTCTTCGCTATCCAGTTGCACCTTGAACGCATTGCCCGACTTTGTGGCGGTTTTTTCGTTGACTTTCAAGCCCGTCAGCGTGCTATTGTACGAGAAACGTAGGTAATCGACATAGAGTTCACAATCTCTCTTCGTCTGAGGATACATACCCGTAGGGTCTATGACAACATCCAAACCTAACACCGATAAACCGTCTGTAGGCAAAGAAATTGTACGCTCTACATAATTGGAACTCTTGGCTGTTTCCAACTGTTCATAGGGATGCGGGGTACCATTGGAATCATAGAAGATATATCGGAACAACGCCCCACTCGCATCGCTGTTTTTAGCTTTGTAATAGAAACGCATCCTGGCATTGTCCGGCGTATTGTGGAAAGCAATGAAGCCATACGGCATCACGCGCGAACCACCGGCAACAGCATTATTTGCCATCATGTCTGCTATATTAACCACAGAAGGGAAAGCACTTCCTAAACCTGCGTTGTAAGCGGTAACAAGTTTTAACTCCGATTCGCCCGATTTCTGGCATACGTTTCTTGCATAGGTTTGATCTAAATAATCTGATGGTGCATTCCATCCAACAGGCTTATCGCCGCTATACGTTGTAGTTGTCCATTCTGTAAACTCCCCATTGGGCAACACTTCGTTAGGATAGTGGAAATAAATGGTGTATGTATTCTCATAGCCCTCGGCAGAGACTTTTGCCTGCCAGTGCCACACATCACTTACCACATTCATCTGTACGCCGCTCTCTTGTGTGGTTAACACCATCGGGGTATTGGCTGAAGTGCGGTTGCAGATATAGGTGAAGCGGTTGTGGTCGAAGTCAGCAAGGGCGGTGCCGTCCACAGTGATACCGGTCAGCGTAGCGGGGTCTTGGGTGGCAACGGCAGGAGTCAGCGTGTAGGTAGCCGCTTCCTCGTCGGGGCGGTTGCTCTGCACGGTGAGGATGGTCGGCTTGTTGATACCGCCTGACTGCACCCAAACGGTTTGCTCGTCAAAGGCTTTCTTGTAACGAATGGTCATGTTGCGCGTGCCAAAAGGCAGCGAGACGGTTTGCGTGAGCGTGTTCACCGGTAGTGAAGCACCGGTCTCCTCTACGATGATGGAGTCCAAGAGGTTTGCTTTCGGGCTGTATTGCTTTTGGAATAGCACGGTATAGACGCGCTCGGTGCCGTCCTCGGCGTGCACGCGCAGTTTACTCTCCTCGCCCAGCGGACGCGACACCACCTCCACCGTCTGCTCCGCCGATGCCTCGTAGGTCATCTGCGGCACCTCCGTTGCCTGATACGGCATGAGCACGGTGTAGTACAGCGTGTCGGGGTGGAAACGGAGTTCCACCTCATCGCTATTGAGATACAGGTCAGTCAGCGCGGCGTTGCTTGATTTGCGCACGGGGAACGCGATGGTATAGTCTTGCGTGTCTGTCCCGTTCGGTGCTACCACATGGATGGTCGTTACTCCGTCGGGGGCGCTGAAATAGGTGGTGATAGTCTGCCCGGGCAACTGTCCCACAGGGAACACACTCGGGATGGTCTTCGTGCGCATAGGAAGCGAGTCCACGTATGCAAAGCGGTCGGGTGCAAAGTCCGCCAGCGACACACCGTCTAATAGGATGTCCGCCAACAGCGCGTTACCTGATATCGTGCGCGTGTACTCTATTATATAGGTAATAGTGGTCTCGTTCTCGGCAGTAACGGTAATACGCTGCTCGTTGTTGTTCGGCTCGCTCAGCACCACGCGTTGCCCTTCACGCGCCGTATAATGGAGAGCAGGTATAGGCATACCCTCGTCCAGAGAGAGGGTATATTCCGTTTGGGTCGGTTGGTAGCCGAGCGTGTGCCCCTCCACCTGCAAGTCCGCCAGCGTAGCATCCGAGTAGAGCGCCACGGCAAAGGTTACCGTGTAGGTGGTTTCTGCGCCGTTCTCCGCTTGCACGGTAATCCCCGTCTGCATGGGCTCTAATCCGCCCATCACGATAGTCTGCGCGGGATGTCCTGCCTGATAAGTAACCACAGGCATAGTTGCGCCCGCAGGCAGGTTAATGGTATAGTTGGTGTTCGTAGGCACGAACTCTGCCAATGCCACGCTGTCCAGCAAGATAGCCGCCAAGGTGGCGTCATTGCTCAGCGTGCGGCGGAACGCAATAGTATAGGTGGCATAGTCCGCCCCCGCAGACACCACCAGCAGCACGGTGTCTTGCTTCTCCAGTCGTTGCACCGTCTGCCCCTCGCCGGCTACCCACGTCAGTACGGGGCGCGTGCCTTTGAAGTCCACCGCGTAATCGGTCTTAACAGGCGAGAAGTCCTCTATCGCCACACCATCCAGCAAGATATTTTGCAGTTGTACTGCAGTCTGCGCTGTTTTCTTAAAGAGAATCGTATAGGTGTTGGCAGCACCTTGCTCGGGTTGCACACGGATACGCGCTGTGCCCTCGCCATAGGGCGTGGTGATGGTTACCTGTTGCCCATTCTCTTTATCTACCGCAATAACAGGGCAGGTAGCAGCGGTAAGTTCGACCTCGTAGGCAAGCACGTTCTTGTCGAAATCAGGCAACGAGTCGCCGTCCAAGTAAATCATCTTCAGGAAAGCATTCTCCGATTTCTGCACCACGAAGGTGATGGTGTAGATCTGCTTCGCACCGCTGGGGGCGGTTACGGTCAGCGTATGGACATAGCCTTCCGTGATAGACAGCACTTTCTGCGTTTCGTCGCCCTTGTCGTAGGTAACTTCCGGCATCTCGCTCACGCCGGCGGGCAAGGTGTCTGTATAGTGCAGCGTGTCTGCATGGAAGCCCTGCAATGAGTCGCCGTCCAAGTAAATCATCGCGAGCGCGGTGTTGCCGCTTACCTCCAGCGTGAAATGGAGCGTATAGGTACGGCTCGTGCCGCTCTGCGGACGCACGGTAATCTTCACATCGTCAGTGATAGCAGTACCCTTGCGCACGCTGATAGTCTGGTACTCATCGTTAGGTGTCCAGCCCACCTCAGGCTGCTTCGTAGTTCCCATCGGCAGGTTTATCGTATATTCATCCACCTCAGGGTTGAAACCCTCCAAGTCCACGCCATCCAGCGTAATCATACGCAGCGTGTTGTTCGTGGCTTTCTCTACCGAGAAAGTGATTTGATAGACCATCGTCTCGCCGTTGCCTGCCGTTACGGTGATACGCGTGGTACCGTTGAGCCCGCCGCTTACGATGCTTACCGTCTGGTACTCATCGCCTTGTTTCACCGTGATTGCCGGCAGTATCTCCGTACCGATGGGCAACTGCACGTTGTACTGCACCTTATCGGGAGAGAAACCCTCCAACGGAACACCGTCCAAGAGGATGTTCTGCAGCGTCTTCACATCCGACTTCTCAGTGCTAACAATGATTTTATAGATACTCTGGTCGCCATTGGCAGCAGTAACGATGACGCGAGTAGTGCCATCCAACCCACCTTCTTCCACCGTAATGGTCTGATACGGGTCGCCCGGCACATAGGTAACCTCCGGCAACTCGGTCGTTCCCAAATGCAGGTTCACATAGTAGGTCAGCACTTCGGGTTGAAAATCCGTGATATACCCACCCATCTGTAAATCAGCCAGGTAGGTGTATGAAGAAGCCTCTAACTTAAAGTTCAACTTATACACTTTCGCCACGGGGTTACCGGGCGTAGTAACGGAAATCTGGTACTGCCCGCCTTCTACCTGTGCGGGCGGCAAATAATCAATGGTCTGCGCACCGTCGGGATAAGCCGACACTGCCTCTACATCAGGCATGTCGGTCGTACCCTCTGGCAGCGACACACGGTAGATGGTCTGGGTAGGCGTGAAGCCGGGCAAAGAGTTGCCGTTTACCTTGATGTCTTTCAGCGTGTTGTCCGACAACAAAGCCACAGCGAACTGTATCGTATAAGTCGAGGTGGTCTTTTTGTCCGCCGCCGTTACCACGACGGTCGCCTTGCCCGTGGTGGAGGTAGGTTGCGTGATACTCACCGTCTGACCGTCTTCTGCTTTATCTGCACTCACCACAGGCACATCTGTCGTACCATAAGGCAACTCATAGGTGTAGTTCAGCGTGTTGGGATTAAAAGCAGCAATCGGCTCGCCGTTGACCGACAAGCCTGCTAACTTCGAGTTGGTACTCGCTGCACGCACAAACTTTATCTTATAGGTGGTGGTGCTACTGCCGTCTTCCGCACGAACGGTAATCGTCGTCGGCGCACCGTCTATCTCGCCGTTGGTGATGGTTATCTCCTTGCCGCTCAGCGTCCTGCCCGTGAAGTTCGCCGTCTCGCCGTGCGCATTCGTCAGCGTACCGATACCGCGCTTGGCCTCTATCTTCGGCAGCGTGGTCGCGCTTTGACCAAGAGAATAGACCTGCTCGCCCGTATTGTTCGGGTCGAAGCCTTTCCACTCCTTATCGTCAATGTAGAGTTTCTGTATCTTCGACGAGTAGATGAGCGACACATCGTCCACCCACAGCGAGTTGCCGTCGTACAGACCCGAGTTCGCGCGGTAGTTAGGGTAGTTGCTCGCAGAGAAGATGATGTTCATCATCGTCGGCGCGTCGTTGTTGAAGTAGTAAATCGGCACTTTGATGTTCGTCCACTCCCCATAAGTCTTGCGCTCGCGCCACATACCCTCCGCTATCTGATTGGCTTTCTGGTCAGTACCGCACTCGTTCCCGTCTAATGCAATACGGATATCGCTCTCTTCGTTGGTCTTCGAGACCGAGGTGCAACTGCTGTTCTTGCCTTTGTACTTGCTACTCTTAGCCGTGCCCGACCAAGCATAATAAAGCAGGTAAAAATCTTCCTTATCGGTGTTGTTGCCCGTGCGCTTAATCCACACAGACATTGAGTCGGGGCGGTAGGTGAAACTCATACCGCCTTCCGTGCCCGCCGTAGCATACGACACCTTCGTCAGGCTCTCAATATACACCCACGGCTGACCCAACGAGAAATAGCCCGGACTGACCTCTGTGATACCAGCGGCACCTATCTCGCGGTCTTGCACGCGCAGACAGTAACTGCCCGTATGACCTGCTTCGCGGTAAGCGAAATTAAACTTAAAACCAAACTGCGTTACGTTGCTCACATTCCAACTCGCAGGTTGTATATTGCCGTCAAACTGCGCGCCGCTCCAGTCCTCAAAACTCGCATTCGGCAACTGCTGCGCCTGCAAAACGCCTGCCATCAGCAGCAAGCAAGCACTAATCAACACTCTCTTAAATGTACTCATATTAAGATTTTTCATAACTTTATTGCGTATTTTGTACCTAAAAATAGCATTTTCATTTTCGGGTGCAAAATTACTGCTATTTCCCCATATACGCAAGCCACCACATTACGAAAAAGATTACATTTATTAAGAAAGCCAGTCTATTGACTGAAAGATCACTTTTGGAAACGCCATTAACGCTAAACGACCGCTCCGCTGCAAGACTGATACCATCGAATAGTAAAACAGTCGTTCAGTGAAACGGTCGTTAAGCGCAAAGCAAGGTCGTTAACGAACTGGTCTTTCTGCACGGAGCGCGGTCTCCCCCGCTATCCACTCCGCCATCATCCTATGCCCCGCTGCATTCGGATGGATACCATCCGCGCACAGATTCGACTGATAATCATGGCTTAATAAAAACGGTGTAGTGATATCCACTAACGGCACACGCTCCGCCGCCGCCAACCGAAACAACTCCAAGTTGTACATGTCGTGGTAGTTGCGCACACGCTCCACATGCCCTAACCAATCATACACATTCTGCCGCTCTTGCGCAGTCATATCCCGCGTCTGGAAATTCACAAACCGCTCCCCGTCCATCAGCGGAAGAGAAATCATCACAGGGCGACTCCCTAACGCTCTAACTCGTTGAATCATACTGCGATAGACCTCTACAAAACGCGCTATTGGCGTGCGTGGCTCGTGCGAATCCATAGGGCGCTCCGCTATCTCCTGCCAGCAAAAATCAGAGTCATTACCACCAAACTCCAGCACCGTAATATCTGCCGCCGCTATGGCTGCCTCACGCTGCGCCAGCACCTGCTGACCACGCTCCACAGTGCTACCCATCTTGCTGAAATTCTGCAAATTCAGCCCCAATTTCTCCGCGCATAGTTCCGCCACTCCCTCTTTCAGCAGCGTGTAACGCTCATTGACCAATACCACACCGCGACCAATCGAGTCGCCCAACAAAACAACATTTTTTCCCATATTCCTGTACATTAAATTATATCAGTTCGTTACTCTTCCCTCTGCTCACATCCTGCTCACATCCTGCTCACATCCTGCTTACCTCATACACCATCCTAACTCCTCTCCTGTCTCTCCTCCAATTCCCTCCTGACTCCCCTCTAATTCTCTACTTTCTAACTCTCAATTCCCCCGAATCCGCACCGAAATCATTACCTGACGATAGTTAATGATTAGTTAGTGATTAGTTAACGATTAGTTAGTGATTAGTTAACGATTCTTAGGTGATTCTGCTACCTCTGTGCTATCTTTGTACTATCCTTGAACTTACTATTCCCTCATCTCCTGCCACATACCATAAACGGCGAATACGGGAAACAAGAAAACCAACAACAAGTTCCATACTAAACAATTCTTTTTCATAGTGCATTTTATTTTATAGGTGAAACATTTTTCCGCTGCACATACTGCCAATTGCCTATATCCGAGCAGCGTGTAATTAAAAATCTGCTGCAAAATTAGTCCCTTTTTTGCATTCAGACAACAAATAGTGATTGTATGGCATGATTTTTGATAAAATATACTAAAAGATGACTAAAAAGACTATTTAGGGATGAAATAATCTACTTTTCCATTTCGTCCCACCAATAGAATTGACGAAAATTAGTCAAGAATCTAACTTGAAACATACTACCTGAGACTGATAACGCTGGTGTCCCCGCCTGCTAATAGTAAAATAGTATATTGTCAAATTTTCAAATATACCTATGCTTCCCCGTTCTATTCTTTCCGTCGCATCGTTGCTGACTCATGTGTTGGCAATCCCGGCCTGTTTCCTCGTGTCGGTGTTCATCTATCGCTCCTCTTGGACGGTCGCGTATCTGGATATGGGCGTAGGCCGCCTCACGCTCAACACCCTCATGCTTATGTGTATCATCATAGGTATCCTCTGCGCAAGCCGTATCCCGATGGTCGCATGCCGCAAGTACCTGCACCTCAAATGGGTGCACTATGTGTTGTGGTCGTTAGCCGAAATTGTCTTGATGGCACTATTCATGGGGCTTTACATGGCACTTATGTACAAAAACACCGAACTTGCCGTCGGCAGTATCTACTACTTCCCAAATGTGGGCAAGTGCATGTCCTTGCTCCTCACCACCATCCTCATGCCCTACCTCTTTTTCAATGCCCTGTTTAGCAACTTCCGAGACACGACAAATCCCGCGCAAGAGGAGAACCTCGTGCGCTTCCAAGACGCAACACAACGGCTGAAATTGGTCATTTCAGCCGAAGCAATCTTGTACATAAAAGCCGATGAGAACTATGTAAGTATCTGCTACTTAGACGGCGAACGCTTAAAAGAGTACTCTCTGCGGAACACCATGCGAGCCATTGAGCCGCTGATGCAGCGGGCGGGTATCGTGCGATGCCAGCGCTCCTATTTTGTTAATCCACGGCATGTTACCGTGTTGCGCAAAGACAAAGAAGGGGCTATCGTCGCGGAATTAGACGCTGCTCCGCAGAGACCCATCCCCGTGTCGCCGAAGTACTACGACGCACTCAATCAGTTGCTGTAGGCTCTTGCGACTGCAAGGCATTGACCAGCATGCCGCAGGCGGCGAGGATATCCTCGCCTCGCGAGCGACGGATAGTGGTGGTGATACCGTGGTCGGAGAGGTAGTCGCGAAGCCACTCCATATGCTTCTCTTCAGAGCCCGTGAATCCCTCTCGAACAAGGTCGGGAGAGGAATGAAAGCGGATGAGGTTGACGCGGCAAGGGAGGTTGCGAAGCAGGCGCAGCAGTTCGTTGGCATGGCGGATAGTGTCGTTTTGCCCATGCCAGCAGATGTATTCAAAACTGATACGGCGCTGGTGCGTCCAGTCGTATTGTTTAAGGAGAGCGACTACTTGTGAGAGGGAGTACATCTTCTCAGCGGGCATTATCTCGCGGCGCTCTGCGGCAAAGGGATTGTGCAGGGAGATAGCGAGGTGGCAGTCGCTCTCGTCCAAGAAGCGGCGGAGGTTAGGGTGCCCAACGGAGGAGACGGTGATACGCTTGGGCGACCATGCGCAGCCCCACTCGGCAGTGAGCACTTGCAGCGAGCGGAGGACATGGTCGAGGTTGTCCATGGGCTCGCCTTCGCCCATATAGACGACATTGGTGAGGTCGGGGAAGTAGAGTATCTGGTTGAGAATCTCGGCAGCAGGCAAGTGCCCGTGGAAACCCAAAGTGCCTGTCATGCAGAATTTACAGCCCATCTTACAGCCTGCCTGCGTGGAGACACAGAGCGTGGCACGGTCGGCATCAGGGATATAGACGGACTCGATGTAGGACCCTCCCTCGCCCTCCCTGCTGAGGGAGGGAATATGAAAGAGGTATTTGCGGGTGCCGTCTTGGGAGACGGCTTCAGCTACGGGCGCATGGCGGCCTGTGGTATAGTGCTGCTTGAGAGCGTCTCTTCCCTTCAAAGAGATATTGGTCATCTCGTCAAAGGTCATGGCACGTCGGACATACAGCCACTCGGCGAGTTGCTTACCCGCGAACTTCGGAAGACCCACGCGCTGCGCTACTTCCTGCAACTCTGCCAGTGTCTTGCCTAAGAGAGATTCCATGATTTACGAATTACGATTTATTGGGGGGATTGACGATGTTGATGTCCATGTGGGGGTAGGCGAAGCCGAAGCCTTGCGGGGGCAGTTCGGTATAGAAGCGCAGGTTGAGGTCGTAGAAGGTATTCCAATAGTCGTCAGTATGTACCCATGCCTTGGCGACAAAGGAGATGTCGTTCTCGTTGAGGGAAGCGAGGGCAACATAGGGGTCGGGTATGGGTGTCTTGGTGCTTACTGCTACGCCGGAGCGGTCGTGGACGGCAGGGCGAGGGTCGGCGGAGGTGAGAATACGGGAGTCGGAATGGAGTATCTCCTGAATGGCATCGATACACTTCTGCGCATCCACGCCGTACTCTACGCTAATGGTCCAATCGATACGGCGCAGGGGCTGGGCGGAGACATTCTCGATATTGCTGCTGAAGAGGGAGCCGTTAGGGAGGATGATGACCTTGTTGTCGGGGGTGAGAATCTTCGTGGAGACGATAGTAACCTCCATGACGGTGCCTGACTCGCCACCGGCTTTGATAAAGTCGCCTGCTTTGAAGGGGCGGAAGATAAGGAGCATGATACCTCCTGCGAAGTTCTGTACGGTGCCGGAGAGCGCCATACCGATTGCCATACCGCCGGCGGTGAGCAGGGCGGCAAAGGAGGTGGTGTCCACACCGAGGGTGCCGATGGTAGCAAGGATGAGGAGGACGGTGAGGGAGATGCTGACGAAAGAGGAGATGAAGGAAGCCAGTGTGCGCTCGGTGTGTCGGCGCTCAAAGACCTTATTCAGTAGTTTCTTTATGTAGCGTATAGCCCATGCCCCTACTATATAGATGAGCAAGGCGATGAGCACCTTGAGACCAAAGCGCAGTGCACTATCCAAGACCCCCTGCCAGAAAGTCTGCGGGTCGGTCTGGGCTTGCTGAAGTATCTGCTGCGTTACCTGCCGAATGGAGTCAGCAGGTAACGGAGCAGGAGTCGGTATGTCTATTTGTAGGAGCATAGGAATAAGACCCATCCTAACCCTCCCTAAGTTCACCCCACTGCGCGTTGCTTGCGGGGACCCCACGAAGGGAGGGAATAGGTGTTAGTTAGTTTTCTTTTCTTGGATAAGGAAGACGGAGAGGGCACCGAGGAAGAGGAGGATGCCGGCTACTACGAGCATGGCGGCTTGGGAGTCGTGGCAGCAACCTTTCAAGAGCAAGCCTCCGCAGAGGGCAGCCACTATTTGGGGCAAGCAGATGGTGCAGTTGAAGAGCCCGAGGAGGGTACCCATCTTGCTGCTGCCTTCGATGGCGTTGGTGAAGAGGGTGAAGGGCAATGCGAGCATGGCTGCCCACGCTGCGCCGATGAGGGCGTAACTCAACCAAAGGACATAGGGGTCGTGTACCCAGAAGATGGAGATGAAGCCGATACCGCCGACGATGAGCGAGAGGATGTATGCACCTTTGTTGCCTATCTTATGCTCGATGGCAGGGAGGAGGGCTGCCCAGAGGAGAGAGCCGACAGCCTGAATAGCAAAGCATACACCTACCCAGTTGCCTGCGTCTTGGAAAGCACTTGCGGCAGTGTTCACACCATCCCAGCCGAAGCATTGGGAAGCGATGGCACCGTTGGAGTAGGTCCACATATACATGAACGCTGCCCAGCAGAAGAACTGCACGAGACCGATTGTCAAGAAAGCGAGGATGATACGCTTGTTGTCGTCCTTGCTGTCGGCTTTGGCGGTGTTCTCTTTGATACCGTGGAACTCAGCGTACTCTTTGGGGTCCATTTCACGCACAGCGAAGAAAGTATAGAGGACGCAGAGGATGAGGATGGCGGCACCGATGTAGAAACTCCACTTGACAGAGTCGGGAATGACGCCGTCGGGAGCGGTATTGGCGAGACCAATCCATGTGAAGAAGATAGGGAAGAGGTAGCCTACGAGTGAGCCGGCGTTGCAGAGCGCAGACTGGATGGCATAGGCAGTACCTTTCTGCTCCTCATTGACCGTGTCGCCGACCATCATCTTGAAGGGCTGCATGGCGATGTTGATAGAGGTGTCGAGGAACATGAGGGAGAAGAGCCCGAACCACATGGCGGCGTTAAGCCCGAGGAAAGCACTCTGCTCGAAGGTGAAGTTACCCGCGTTGGGGAGCAGAATCATCACCGCCACGGCGATGACAGCGCCGATAAGAAGGTAGAACTTACGACGACCGAAGATGGGTCCGAGCCAAGTCTTGTCGGAAAGAAGACCGATGAGGGGCTGTACAATCATACCCATGAGTGGGGGCAGAATCCAGAAGAAAGAGAGTTGATGGGGGTCTGCGCCGAGAGTGGCGAAGATACGCGAGATGTTAGCCGACTGGAGGGCATAGGCTATCTGCACGCCGAAGAACCCGAAACTGAGGTTAAAGAGTTGCGCAAACGAGCGGTTGGTTGATTTGTTTTCCATGTTTGTTGATTGTTTAGTATCGTTGTTTTGTTGTTGCAGAAGGGTTTGTGTATGTTGCTTTCAGGCTACTGTTGGGCTACCGTCAGGAATCTGCCGGGTATCCGTCATGTCTCCGTCAAGTCTCGTTAAGCACCCGACAATCACCCAAGAATCACCCAAGTTTGGCATGGTTTTGTCTCGGTTTACTTTCGGCGAATGTGCGGGGGATACACTGCGGCGAAATTAAGAAAGCGCCTGCAAAGGTAGTGCTTTTTTTTGGGGTGTGCAAGTTTTTTATTTTTTTTCGTTGAAAAAATTTGCATATCTAAAAATTATTGCTTACCTTTGCAAACAATTTAGGGGGAGAAGCCCCGCCCCCTTACTGCTTCCCCATCCCGACCAATCGGGATATACAAAGTAGGGTGGGGGAGTTTAGTGAACATACAGAAACAATGTAATACTAACTATATGTCAGTAACGCATGAAGAATTGATAGAGGCGCTGCAGCGCTATTTCGGCTTTGATTCGTTCAAAGGGAATCAGGAAGCCATTATCCGCAACGTGATGGAGGGGAAGGACTCGTTTGTGCTGATGCCTACGGGTGGCGGCAAGAGTCTGTGCTTTCAGTTGCCGTCGTTGATGATGGACGGCGTGGGGATTGTTATCTCTCCGCTTATCGCCTTGATGAAGAATCAGGTGGATGCGATGCGCAACTACTCGGATGTGCCCGGGGTGGCACATTATATCAACTCGTCGCTGTCGCGTCCGCAGATACACGAGGTGAAGAAGGATGTAACGGAGGGCAGGACGAAACTGCTGTACTTGGCGCCGGAGAGCCTGCAGAAGAACGAGAATGTGGACTTCCTGAAGAACGTGAAGATTTCGTTCTATGCGGTGGATGAGGCGCACTGTATCTCGGAGTGGGGGCATGACTTCCGTCCGGAGTACAGCCATATCCGCGACATGGTGAAGCGGATAGGCAGGGCGCCGATAATCGCGCTGACGGCGACGGCGACACCGAAAGTGCAGAAAGATATTCAGAAGAACCTTGATATAGTGGGGGCGACGGTGTTCAAGAGTTCGTTCAACCGTCCGAACCTGTACTATGAGGTGCGTCAGAAGACGAGCGATGTGGACAAGGAGGTGGTGAAGTATGTGCGTTCGATGGAGGGGAAGTCGGGTATCATTTACTGCCTGTCGCGCAAGGAGGTGGAGGACTTGGCGGAGGTGCTACGCGTGAACGGTATTTCCGCGCGGGCGTACCATGCGGGTATGGACGCGGAGCAGCGGAGCGCTAATCAGGATGCGTTCTTGATGGAAGAGTGTCAGGTGATAGTGGCGACGATAGCGTTCGGCATGGGTATCGACAAGCCGGATGTGCGGTTTGTGGTGCATTACAATGTGCCGAAGTCGCTGGAAGGTTACTATCAGGAGACGGGTCGCGCGGGCAGAGACGGCGGCGAAGGGCAGTGTATATGCTTCTACTCGCCGGAAGATATAGAGCGGCTGCGTAAGTTCCAGAAAGACAAGCCCGTGAAGGAGATAGAGATAGGCAATCAGTTGCTGTTTGAGACGCAGTCGTATGCAGAGTCGATAGTATGCCGGCGGAAGTTGCTGCTACACTATTTCGGCGAGGAGTACGACAAAGACAACTGCGGCAACTGCGACAACTGCCGAAAGACATACCGCATGGAGGACTGCTCGGAGCTGCTGGGGCTGGTGCTGGAGACGATACAGCAGGTGAACGAGAAGTTCAAGGCGGAGCATATCGTGGATATCCTGCACGGAAACGAGACGGCGGCGGTATTGAGCTACAAGCACAAGGAGCTGGAGAACTTCGGCGCAGCGTCGGATGTGGACGAGGCGGTGCTGCTGGCGATAGTGCGGCAGGCAATGCTGAGCGGTTTTCTGAGCAAGGATATAGAGAGTTACGGCGACCTGAAGATTACTGCTGACGGGCGCAAGTACATGAAGCGCGGCGGGCGTTTTGAGGTGCCGATAGAGGTGAAAGACGAGGAGTCGGACAGCATGGATACGGGTGTGGCGACCTGCGCGGCAGCGGATGATGTGCTATTCTCAATACTGAAGGATGTGCGGCGGAAGATGGCGAAGAAATGTGATGTGCCGCCGTTCGTTATATTCCAAGACCCATCTCTGGAGGCGATGGCGACGACCTATCCTATTACGATGGAGGAGTTGCTGAACATCCCGGGCGTGGGCTTGAGCAAGGCGAAACGCTACGGGGAGGAGTTCCTGCGCGTGATAAAGGAGTATGTGAACGAGAACGAGATTATCCGTCCCGAAGACCTGCGGATACGTACGGTGGCGAAGAAATCATCGCGCAAGCGGCAGATTATCGCGGCGATAGATAGGCGCGTGGACTTGGACGAGTTGGCGGACTCGCTGGGTATGTCGATGGAGGAGATGCTGGATGAGTTGGAGGGGATCGTGTTCGCGGGTACAAAGGTGAATATCAAGTACTTCTTAGAGGAAGTAGTGGACGCCGACGAGGAAGAGGAGATATACGACTACTTTAAGAACGCCGAGAGCGACGATATCAAGACCGCGATGGAGGAGTTGGGCGAGGACTACTACGACGAGATACATGTGCGGCTGGTAAGGATACAGTTCCACTGCGATTTGGGGAATTAATGGTCGGTTTTCGGATAGTGTTATGCACAAGAATGAGATTGATATAGTTACTTTGGGTTGTTCTAAGAACCTTGTGGATGCCGAGCGACTGATGCGCCAATTGGAGTTGGCAGGGTATCGGTGTGTGCATGACGCGGAGGAGCCAAAGGGCGAGATAGCCGTTATCAACACCTGCGGATTCATCGGCGATGCCAAGGAGGAGAGTATCAACATGATACTGGAGTTTGCGGCGCGGAAGACGGCGGGGAAACTGCGGCGGCTGTACGTGATGGGGTGTTTGTCGGAGCGCTATCTGCACGAGTTGGAGCAAGAGATACCGGAGGTGGATAAGTGGTTCGGGAAGTTCAATTTCATGCAATTGGTGGAGGAGTTGAGTGCCCTTCAGCAGCCGATGACCTGCCAACAGGAGCGCGTGCTGACGACGCCTGCGCACTATGCGTATCTGAAGATTTCGGAGGGTTGCAACCGCTTCTGCTCGTACTGCGCGATACCGCTGATAACAGGCAGGCATACCTCGCGGCGGAAAGAAGAGATACTGGATGAGGTTAGGTGGCTGGTGAGCAAGGGCGTGAAAGAACTGAATGTGATTGCACAAGACTTGTCGTCTTATGGGCTGGACTTATACGGGCGGCATTGTCTGCCGGAGTTGGTGGACGAGATGGCGGGCATAGCGGGCGTGGAATGGATACGGTTGCATTACGCTTATCCGACGGATTTTCCAGAGGAGTTGTTGGCGGTGATGGCGAAGCATGCGAATGTGTGCAAGTACTTGGATATCGCGTTGCAGCATTGCACCGACCATATGTTGGGGCTGATGCGGCGGCATATCACACGCGCAGAGCAGGACGCGCTTATCCACAAGATACGCGAGGCGGTACCCGGGATATGTATCCGCACGACGCTGCTGGTGGGGCATCCAGGGGAGACGGAGGAGGACTTTGAGGAGCTGAAGGCGTGGGTGCGCGAGATGCGGTTTGACCGCATGGGGGCATTCGCATACTCCGATGAAGAGGGCACCTATGCCAATCTGCATTACACGGACGACATTCCGCAAGCGGTGAAGGAACAGCGTGTAGCGGAGATAATGGCTATTCAGCAGGAGATTTCGCGCGAGTTGGAAGAGAAGAAAGTGGGGACAGTGGAGAATGTGGTAATAGACCGCGAGGAAGGCGATTACTACATTGGGCGGACACAATACGACTCGCCGGAGGTGGACTGCGAAGTGCTGATAGAGAAACAAACGCCGCTGGATGTGGGGCAGTTCTATCTTGTGCGGATTACTCGCGCGGAGGAGTTTGACCTCTACGGAGAGGTGCAATAAACACTTTAAATCATTATGACCATGCTTACAAAAGAACTGATAAATAAGATAGCGGCGAGTTCGGGACTTTCGAAGAGCCTGACGGAAGATATGGTAGGTGCACTCACTGCCGAGATGCGCGATGCCTTGATGGCGGACAAGAGCGTGTCGATACAGGGGTTAGGCGTGTTTGAGGTGCGAGAGCGCAGCGAGCGCGTGAATGTGCACCCGAAGACCGGCGAGCGGCAAGTGATACCCGCTAAACAACAACTGACATTCAAACCGGTTAGTACCTTAAAAGAAGTATTTAATTGAGATAACAGGTGGCTGATAACAAACTAAATAATGTGCATTTGCGTCAGGCAATAATAGATAGGACGGACGCAACGGAGCGGGAAGCGAATTTGTTTCTCCGCGTGCTGGTAGAGCAGATAATAGCAGGCTTGCAAGGCGGTGAACAGATAAAAATCAATGGGTTAGGGACATTCCGTCTGCAAGAGATGGCGCCGCGCAAGAGCGTGAATGTGAACACAGGCGAGCCATTCATTATCCCCGGTTATACCAAAGTGGTGTTCGCGCCTGAGGTGAGCATGCGGGAGATGGTGGAGAAGAACAAGAGCGTAACTCCTATCGTGAACCTGAATGCTGATACTTCGGCAGCCCCTGTGGACGAGGAAGCGTTGAGCCCGTTGGAGAAACTGGGGCGGCAGGCTGACGAGATAGTGGGCATTTTAGCAGACCTTGGGCAAGACCCGCGTACGCCCATAGCGATGGAAGAGGAGAAGGAAAGTGATTCTACGGAGGTTGCTGCTTCGGCTACTGTGGCAGAGGAGGAAGTTGCTGTGGAGGCGGTTGCTGAGCCGGAAGAAGTTGTGGAAGAAGCCGCGGAGGAAGTATCTAAGCCTGCGGAAGAGTCTGCTGAAAAACCAAAGGAGGAGCCAGTTGTAGAGCCAATAGAGGAAATTGTTGCGCCCAAAGAGCAAAAAGTGAGCAAGGAAAGAAAGGAAAGAAAATACCATTTCTTGCGCGATACGCTGATATGTGTGGTGTGTCTGCTGGTGGTGTTGGCAGGCGGTTTCTTGTTCTTGCGCGGAGCCATGGCGAATTGGATAGACTCGCTGGTGGCAAAGAGAGAGCCGGTGGCGACAGACACGGTGGTGGCAATACCCTCAACACCTATGGTGGAAGAGGTGGTAGAGGATACAGCGGTGATAGAGAATGCACCGGAGTTGCCCGTATATCAGCAGTTTATAGCCACCGAGGAGATTCGCGAGGGTAGCCGCTTGACATGGCTTGCATACCGCTACTACGGCAATAAAGACTTGTGGGTGTATATCTACGATGCCAACAAAGACCATTTAGGCAATCCGAATGAGATTCGTGTGGGTACGCCTATCCGTATCCCCCGCCTCACTACGGAGCAGCGAGACACCACACTGCAAACTACCCGAGAGGTAATGCTGCGGCTGAAAGAGAATGCAATAAATAGGAATAGATAGTGTCCGAGGATTTTATCCATATTGAGAATGCGCAGACCCATAACTTGAAAGGCGTGTCGGTGGACATCCCGCGCAACAAGTTGGTGGTGATAACGGGCGTGAGCGGCAGCGGCAAGTCGTCGTTGGCGTTTGATACGCTCTATGCCGAAGGGCAGCGCCGCTATGTGGAGAGCCTAAGCGCCTATGCGCGGCAGTTCCTCGGCAGGATGCAGAAGCCGGAGGTGGATAAGATAGAGGGTATCCCGCCTGCTATCGCCATTCAACAGAAAGTAACGAGCCGCAACCCACGCTCCACAGTGGGGACGGTTACGGAGATATACGATTACTTAAAATTGCTTTTCGCCCGCATAGGCAAGACCTATTCGCCCATCAGCGGGCAGGAGGTAAGGCGGAAGACGGGGCGTGATGTGGTGAATGCACTGATGCAACTGCCGACAGGCACAAAGGTGTATCTGATTGCACCTATCGTGCTCGGCGAGAAGAGCATAGACGACCAACTCTCCATCTGGCAGTCGGAGGGCTTCTCCCGCTTGCTGATAGGCGGTGATGTGGTGCGTATGGGCGCATCTGCGGCTGCACATCTGTGCGACGAGCAAGGGCGGTTGCTGCCGGATTGTTACCTGCTGGTTGACCGCGTGGTAGCCGATGGGGAACGCGCCACGGCGAACCGCTTTGCCGACTCGGTGCAGACGGCTTTCTTCGAGGGGCATGGCGACTGCGGGCTCTACCACGACGGGCAATACGAGTGGTTCTGCGAGCGCTTCGAGATGGACGGTATCCGTTTTGTGGAGCCCACGGAGCACTTGTTTGACTTCAACAGTCCCATGGGCGCATGCCCCACGTGCAACGGGTTTGGGAATATCATCGGCATAGACCCCGATTTGGTGGTGCCCGATAAGTCGAAGTCGGTGTACGATGAAGCCATAGCCTGCTGGAAAGGCGAGAAACTAAGTGCATGGCGCGATGAGTTGGTGTACAGCGCCCACCTGTTCGATTTCCCTATCCACAAGCCTTTCTACGAACTCACGTCCGAGCAGAAACACCTTATCTGGACGGGCAACGAGCATTTCCGCGGGCTGAACGCCTTCTTCCGCGAGTTGGAAGAGAAACAATACAAGAAGATACAATACCGCGTGTTGCTCTCGCGCTACCGCGGGAAGACCATCTGCCCCGATTGCAACGGCACGCGCCTGCGCAAAGAAGCGGGCTATGTGAAGATTCAGCAGATGAGCATAGAAGACCTATGCGGCATGTCGGTACACGACCTCACGCAGTGGTTTGACCAATTGACACTCAGCCCGATAGAGCAACAGACAGCGGACATGCTGCTCAAGGAGATACGCTCGCGCTTGCAGTTCATGCAGGACGTGGGGCTCGGCTACCTGACGCTCAACCGCATGAGCAGCACCCTCTCGGGCGGCGAGAGCCAGCGTATCACGCTCGCGAAATCGCTCGGCAGCAGTCTCGTAGGCTCGCTCTATGTGCTGGACGAACCCTCCATCGGCTTGCACCCGCGCGACACCGAACGACTTATCAAGGTGCTGCGTGAGTTACGCGACTTAGGCAACACCATCGTGGTGGTGGAGCACGACGAAGATATCATCAACGCGGCAGACTACACGATAGAGATTGGTCCCGCGGCGGGACGGCACGGCGGCGAAATCACCTACGAAGGCAAGCCTCGCAAAGACCTCTTCGATCACGAGGTGCCTGCCATGCGCCGCCATTGGAGCAATTACATCGAGATAGACGGTGCCTGCGAGAACAACCTGAAGAACCTGAATGTCCGCTTTCCGCTGAATGTGATGACCGCCGTTACTGGCGTGAGCGGCAGCGGCAAGTCGTCGCTTATCAGCAAGGTGCTTTACCCCGCGCTGAAGAAATACTACGGCGGCACGGCGGAGCATACGGGCGATTTCGGCGCACTGAAAGGGAGCATGCACCTCGCCTCAGACATCGAGTTTATCGACCAGAACCCGCTCAGCAAGTCCTCGCGCTCCAACCCCGTAACCTACCTGAAAGCCTACGACGAGATACGCAAGTTGTACGCCGACCAGCCGCTGAGCCGACAGATGGGATTCACCCCCGCACATTTCTCTTTCAACACCCCGGGAGGGCGGTGCGAGGTATGCAAAGGCGAGGGTACCATCACCATCGAGATGCAGTTCATGGCGGATATCACGCTCGAATGCGAGCAGTGCCACGGCAAGCGCTTCAAGCAAGATGTGTTGGATGTGCACTACCGAGGCAAGTCCATCTACGACATCCTCTGCATGACGGTCAACCAAGCCATCGAATTCTTCGCCGAAGACCCCGCTTGCGATAAGATTGTCAAGCGTCTGCAGCCCTTGCAGGATGTGGGCATCGGTTATGTGCAGTTGGGACAGTCGAGCAGTACCCTCTCCGGTGGCGAGAGCCAGCGCGTGAAACTCGCCTCGTTCCTCGCACAGGAGGACGCAATGCCGACTATCTTCGTCTTCGATGAACCCACCACGGGCTTGTCGCATGCCGATGTAAAGGTCCTGCTCCGCGCGCTCAACCAACTCATCAGCCGCGGGCATACGGTCATAGTCATAGAGCACAACCCGAGCGTTATCCTCGCTGCCGACCATGTTATCGACCTCGGCCCTGAGGGAGGCGATGAAGGCGGACAAGTAGTGTTTGAAGGGACACCGGAAGCACTCGCCGAGTGCGAACAGAGTTACACAGGCAGGTACCTGCGCATACTCCTGCAACAAGTAACCGACAAGAAGCCGTCAATTACGTAGGATATACGTAGGATATACGTAGGATATACGTAGGATATACGTAGGATATACGTAGGATAACAAGGTGTATGTGCTGACTTTATGGTACACAATAGCAAACAAATAAATATAAGTTACTATGTCAAATAAATCCAATTTTAACATGAAGAAATTAAAAAATGATATCCGCCAGTCGGATATTTTCTCGCACCTCGCCTCTGTCGGCTACTTGCCGCGTTGGTGTGTCCTTTTCATTGATTTATTGCTTGTTTCTATCGCTTTCTGGATAAGTATGGGAATAGGCACCAGTATGTTCCATTATGGTGAGATATCTCCCGAAACTACAACGCTGAGATACTGGGTACAATTCTTAATCGTGTTAGTAGTGCAATTCATTTGTTTTTGGAGTTTCCACACCTATTCGGGCATCTTGCGTTACTCCACTTTCGTGGATACCATCAAGTGCTTTTTGTCGGTGTTGATTTGCGGCGGCAGCCTGCTCATCTTCAATGGTTTATATGCCTATTTCTCGGGTACGAAACTCTTGATGAACACCCTACTGCTCATTTACATACCTATTGCTTTCGTATTGTTGTTCTGCCTCCGCGTGGGCATTAAAACTACCTACGAGTACATCCGCCAGCATGTCACCAGCAGCCCGAAGGTGCTCATCTACGGTACCAAATCGGCAGGTTTGGCGATTGCTAAAATGCTCCGCAGTTCCGGAGATACGCCCTATCGTCCCGTAGGCTTTATCGGCGATAGCACCACCACGAAATCGGACTACCGACTCAACGGACTCCCCGTCTTTCCGCTCAACGAGAAGACATTCCGCTGGATGAAAGAACATGAGGTGAAGAGCATTATTATCTCTCCTATCAAGATGCGCGAGATAAAACCTGCGCAAGACTTGCAAGTCTTCTTCGACCACAACATCCACATCCTCAGTACCCCCTACTTCACCGAGTTTGACAACGCCGATGAAGCAGACGCAAAGCGAATTGGGCGTATCAATACCATACAAATCGAAGACCTTTTGGAGCGCCCGTCTATCAAAATAGACACCGACAATGTACGCCAAATCATCACCAACAAGGTGGTGTTGGTAAGCGGTGCTGCCGGCAGCATTGGCTCCGAACTGGTGCGACAGGTGCAACGCTTCGAGCCGCAGGTGACGGTGCTCCTCGAGATGGCAGAGTCCCCCTTGCACGACCTCTTTATGGACTTGAAAACACAGTTCCCCAACCGCCGTTTCATTCCCGTCATAGGCGATGTGCGCAACCGAGAACGTATGGAGAACATATTCAATGAGTTCCATCCCGACGTAGTATACCACGCCGCTGCCTACAAGCATGTGCCGATGATGGAGGAGTTCCCCAACGAAGCCATCTGCGCCAATGTGCAGGGCACAAAGAACATGGCGGATATGGCTGTCAAGTACGGCGTGCAACGCTTCGTGATGATTTCTACCGACAAAGCCGTGAACCCCACGAATATCATGGGCGCCAGCAAGCGCATTGCCGAGATGTATGTACAGTCGCTCTTCAAGCAACTATCGAAGGAGAATCCCGACTGTACCAAGTTCATTACCACACGCTTTGGCAATGTGCTCGGCTCCAACGGCTCTGTCATTCCTTACTTCAAGAAGCAGATTGCCGCAGGCGGACCTGTAACGGTTACCCACCCTGACATCATTCGCTACTTCATGACCATCCCCGAGGCATGCACACTCGTCATGGAGGCAAGCACACTTGGAAACGGAGGCGAAATCTTTGTCTTCGACATGGGACACCCGGTGAAGATTTACGACCTTGCGAAGAACATGATTCGCCTTGCGGGCTTCATCCCCGAGGAAGAGATTCCCATCGTCTTTACAGGACTCCGCCCGGGAGAGAAACTATACGAGGAACTGCTGAACCAGAAGGAAACAACGCTTCCCACGACCAACGAGAAGATAATGATTGCGCGCGTGCGCGAGTTCCCCTTTGCCGAAGTCAGCGAGAAGATAGATACCCTCATTGACCTTGCGCACCAAGACAAACCGTTCCTCACCGTGCAACAAATGAAGAATATCGTACCCGAGTTCATCAGCAAGAACTCCATCTACGAACAATTAGACAAGTAAATGCAAGAAGTAGAGCAATTCTTTATTACCCACAGTTACCTCATCGGGCTCATATCATTCCTCATCGGTTTGGTATGTATGCCTCTGGTTATCAAGATAGCACGCACCAAGCACTTGGTCGTTCGCCCCAACAAACGTATGTCCCATACAGGCGAAGTACCCAACGTAGGCGGCATAGACATCTGTTTCAGTTTTGTGCTGACTTGCCTGCTCTTTGGATTCAATGCGATAGAGCATAACCAGTTCTTTATCATTGGCATCTTTATCATCTTGATGGTAGGGTTTATCGACGATCTGCTGGTGTTGTCTCCGCTGGCGAAACTCTTCGGAGAGTTGCTCTCGGGAATTGCCCTCATCGGCTTTGCCGACATGCGTATCACCCACTTGCACGGACTCTTTGGTATCGAGCAGATTGGGATAGTCCCCTCATACCTGCTGTCTGCTTTCATCTTAGTGGCAATCATCAATGCGATTAATCTCATTGACGGTGTGGACGGATTGGCTTCGGGATTAGGCATGCTCTACTGTTTGTTCTTTGCAGTTTACTTTGCCCTCGTTGGCGAGACCAAATGGTCGATTGTATCGATTAGCCTTATTGGTTCGTTGGCTGTGTTTTTCTGCTACAATGTGTTCGGTAAAAAACAGAAAATCTTCATGGGCGACTCGGGCTCGTTGCTGCTGGGCTATATGCTCACCACCTTTGTCTTCCGCTTCTGCGAGATGAATGCATACCATCTCATACCGGGAGAATACAGGATGTCTGCGGCTCCTATGGTGGCTATATGCGTGCTGACGGTGCCTATCTTCGACACCATCCGTGTGAGTCTTACCCGTATCATACACCACCGTTCCCCTTTCCAACCGGACAAGAACCACATCCACCACTTGCTCTTGCGCACGGGGCTGAACCATATCCAAACCACTTGCGTCTTGCTCGCGGTGTCGCTGTTGTTCATCATCCTCGCTATCTTAGGAAGGAATTGGAACATGTGGCTACTGCTCACGATTGACTTTGCGCTTGCTACGCTGCTCACGCTCCTTCTTTGGCATATCATCAATCGCCAACAAGCAAAAACTCATAATTCTTAATTCTTAATTCTTAATTAGATAAAGGGTGCTTACTATCGAACATCTCTCCATAGAATTTGCCTCGCGGCCAGTGCTGGACGATATCTCCTTCATGGTCAACAAGAAGGACCGCATCGCCTTGGTTGGCAAGAACGGTGCGGGTAAGTCCACGCTCCTGCGCCTCATCGCAGGCGAATACACCCCCACGGCGGGGCGTATTGCACGCGACACCGACCTCACCATCGGCTACCTGCCGCAGGTGATGATGCATACCGACGGCAAGACCCTACGCGAGGATGTATCCTCCGTCTTTGCCGATGCTCCGCAGGAGGAACAGGCACGCCGTATTGCCGAGATGGACCGCACCATCATTGGACTCGGCTTCGAACGCAAAGACTTCGACCGCCCTTGCTCCGAGTTCTCCGGTGGTTGGCGCATGCGTATCGAGTTGGCAAAAATCCTCTTGCGCCACCCCGACCTCCTGCTCCTCGACGAGCCGACAAACCACCTTGATATCGAGTCCATCCAATGGCTCGAAGACTTCCTCCGCACCTCCCCAAGCGCCCTCATCCTCGTTTCCCACGATAAGAAGTTCATCGATAATGCAACCAACCGCACCATCGAAATCACGCTTGGGCGTATCTACGACTACAATGTCAACTACTCCCGCTTTCTCGAACTCCGCCGCGAGCGCCACGAGCAGCAAGTGCGTGCCTATCTCAACCAGCAGAAGATGATTCAGGAGACCGAGGACTTCATCGAGCGCTTCCGCTACAAAGCCACCAAAGCCGTACAGGTACAGTCCCGCATCAAGCAGTTGGAGAAAATCGAGCGCATAGAGGTGGACATCGAAGACACCTCGCGCCTGAACCTCCGCTTCCCGCCCGCGCCCCGCAGCGGCGACTTCCCCCTTATCGTGGAAGGCCTGCGCAAGGACTTCGGCGAACACAACGTCTTCCACGACGTTACCTTCACCATCCGCCGCGGCGAGAAAGTGGCGTTCGTTGGCAAGAACGGCGAGGGTAAATCCACGCTCGTCAAGTGTATCATGGGGCAACTCGACTACATGGGTACGCTCAAAATCGGGCATAACGTCAAAATAGGCTATTTCGCGCAGAACCAAGCCGCCCTCCTCGATGAGAACCTCACCGTCTTCCAGACCATCGACTACGTGGCGGTAGGCGACATCCGCACCAAGATACGCGACATTCTCGGCGCATTCATGTTCGGCGGCGAGGCGTCGGAGAAGAAGGTGAAAGTGCTCTCCGGCGGCGAGCGAAGCCGCCTCGCGATGATTCGTCTCCTGCTCGAACCATGCAACCTCCTTATCCTTGACGAGCCGACCAACCACCTCGATATGCAGTCCAAAGACGTGCTGAAAGCTGCTTTGCAGGACTTCAACGGCACCGTCATCTGCGTCAGCCACGACCGCGACTTCCTTGACGGACTCGTCAGCAAGGTCTATGAGTTCGGCGGAGGACACGTCCGCGAACACCTCGGCGGCATCTACGACTTCCTACAATCCAAACGACTCGACTCCCTACAAGACCTCGAACGCAAGACGCAGACAACAAAAACTACGGAAACAAAAGAAACAACGGAAACAACGCCCCCTGCATCAGCGGGGCAAGCAGCATATGCTGCCCAAAAGGCGGAAGCCGCTGCGCGCCGCAAGAAAGAGAAGCAGATAGCCGAGACAGAAGCCGCCATCGCCCGACTTGAAGCCGAGCAGAAAACGCTCGAAGAGACCATGGCGGCAGACCCTGCGCAGCAGACCCCCGAGAACTTCCAACGCTACGAGCATATCAAACGCGAGATAGAGCAGAAACTCTACGAGTGGGAAATCCTGAGCGAGTAAAAAGTAAAACAAAGAATATGGCAACCACATCGGACATTCGGTCGATTATCGACTACATCAAGCAGTTCCTCCTCTACGGCAACGCCGAGGCAATGCAACGCGTCGGATACACCGCCAACGAGCAGGAGTGGGAGCAATATCCCGTGGTCATCGTGCCCAACGGCTTCTTGGGCAATAGTCTTGTACTGCCCGACATGGAGCGCCCGCAGATGGAAAAGCATGGCAAGACGCTTGTCATCCGTACTGACCTCATCTACAACACTTTCTTCTTCATCTCCCGTGCCGAAGAACTGCTTAACCACCAGCGCGACGAGCACGGTCGTTTCTGTGCCCGCTACTCCATCCTCGGATACAGCAACCGCTTGCAGATACCCATCATCGACGAGTACGCGCATATTCTCATGAAGCACCTCGAACTCGATATGCCCGCGCCTCGCTACAGCCATATCTACCTCACCCACGACATCGACACTATCTCTCAATACCGCCACCTGCGCGGCTTCCTCGGCGGCATCTACCGCGGCGAGTGGCGCCAAGCATTGCAAGCCCTCACGGACATCCACCGCGACCCTATCTACACCTTCCCGTGGCTCATAGAGCAGGATGCCAAAGTGCCAACCGCAGAGGTCATCTATTTTGTCAAGCATACCCGCGGAAAAGGCTACGACTACCCGCAATACAACCTGCAAGGCGCTGACTTTCAACAGTTAAAGACCTCCCTGCTTAAATCTGGCGCCCGCCTCGGCATCCATTCGAGTTACTACGGGGTGGATAATGGATTAAAGATAACGGATACAAGACTAAATAGTTCCGACTCTAAGTGTTCAGAGACGAAGGTTACAAGTCCTTTATCCTTCATCCTTCATCCTTCATCTGATGGAAGCATTCTCCACCGCAGCCACTACCTCCGCTGCTCTATTGACAACATGCAAGCCCTCGCCGACGCGGGTGTAACCGACGACTTCACGATGGCGTTCCCCGACCAAGCAGGCTTCCGCTTGCAGACGGCTCGCCCTGTGCAGTGGATCAACCCCAAAACCTACACGCTCACCCCGCTCACGCTCCATCCCCTCACGGTCATGGACTGCACCCTTAGCAACACCAACTATATGAACCTCCAAACAGAGGACGAAGCCTACTTCTTCTGCGAGCAACTCTTCGACAAAGTCCGCCAGTACGCCGGCGACATCACCCTCCTCTGGCACAACAGTATCTTCAAAAGCAACACCACCAACAATAATAACGAAAGCACCAATTACCACACCACCCTCTACCCCAAACTCCTCAAAGGCCTCCGCCACTATTCTAAGCATCAGTAATTATGCGCATTATAACTATCATAGGAGCACGTCCGCAATTCATCAAGGCAGCCATTGTGAGTTATGCCATCCGGCAGCATAATGCACAATCTTCCATCCAAATAGAGGAGCGGATTCTGCATACTGGTCAGCATTACGATTACAATATGAGTCAAGTCTTCTTTGACCAAATGCAAATACCCGCCCCCACATGGCACTTGGCTTGCAACGACCAAACAGTAGAGCAGATGCGAGATGCCATTGTGCCTATCATTGACCAGCACGCAGACTACATACTCTTGTACGGAGATACCAACTCTACACTCGCTGGAGCATTAGCCGCAACGCAATGCAACATACCAATTATCCATATCGAAGCCGGCTTGCGCAGTTTTAATCCACAAATGGCAGAGGAACACAATCGTATTGAGACCGACAAACGCAGTACTCTTTTGTTTTGCCCTACCTATACTGCCGTTGCCAATCTGCAACGCGAAGGCATTACAAAAGGGATTTATATGGTGGGCGATGTGATGTACGATGCTTCTCTTCTATTCACCGAACAAGCAAGCAAGACATCCGATATCCTCTCCCGCCTCAACCTCACTCCTCGACAATATCTACTTGCCACTATCCATCGGGCAGAGACCACCTGCGATGCAGAGAAAGTAGCCAATATCCTTAGAGCATTTGCACAAATGCCCTATCCTATCATCCTTCCTCTGCATCCCCGCACACGCAAAGTGGTAGCCGCCTCCGAGGTGCTTACGGACTTAGCCCATGCCGATAACATACATATCATAGAATCGGTCAGTTACGTAGATATGCAATGGTTGGAAGAACAGGCTATCTGTATATTAACCGACTCCGGAGGGGTACAAAAAGAGGCTTATTTTCACCGTGTACCTTGCATTACCATGCGCGAAGAGACAGAATGGGTAGAGACGATAGAAACAGGTTGGAATACCCTTGTAGGTGCCGACACCCAAAAGATAGTAAGTGCTTTTCAGAATTTATCCATACCCTCAACCATCATCACCGAATATGGAGATGGAAAAGCATCCACTAAAATTATTAAGATACTATGCCAAAACGCCTATTGATATTGTGTGATGGTTTTGGTGCACCTACTTACGGTCCGCGCATGACCCAACTTTGTAAGCACCTTTCGAAGCGCGGCTGGCAGATTACTTTGCTAACTGAACAAGTAGACCCCCAATATGTGGTACCCAATTGTCATTTCTATGCAATGCCATACTATCGGGGAAACAATTTACTTCAGAAAGCACAATGGGCATTAGACAAGTTATTTGATAAGAAAGAAACCGCTTTTTATCATTATGTACATACGCACATACAACCCAAAGACTTCAATGTAATTCTTTGCAGTTCTTTCAATGATTTTCCTTTGGGAACAGCTTATCGTATCGCTAAGGAAAGCGGATTACCATTGTTTGTGGATTTGCGGGATATAGCAGAACAATGGGGAACGGATAGTTACATGGTGCATCACCTAAATTTAGGAACTATTGGCAAGAGAATTACACAATGGTATCAGCAACGGATACTTGCAAAACGAAATCGTTCATTGCAATATGCTAAAGTAGTAACCACTATTTCACCTTGGCATTGTCAACTACTACGACAATACAATTCAAATACCCATCTTATTTACAACGGTTTCGACTCCGAAACATTCTATCCGTCCTGCGAGAAGACAGATTCATTTGTTATATCTTATATTGGACGTATCTACGACCTTTCCTTCCGCAACCCGCGCCCAATGCTACAAGCAGTAGCGGAGTTATGCCAACAATCCCTTATCGAAAGAACTATTGTAAGGGTTGTGTTTCATATAGAATCCACCATGTGCGATGCATTGAACACAATGGTACAAGATCTTGGCATACAAGATATTTGTCAAATTAGAGGCTATGTATCAAGAAAAAAAGCACAACAAATTCTACTCAATTCCGCAATCAATGTGGTGCTGGTTCAATCCGAGACCGTTGACGGCTCGCATGGTATTATGACCACCAAGTTTTTTGAAGCATTAGGATGCGAAAAACCTATATTGTGTACACCGGCAAATACAGGTTGTTTAGCAGACACTATACGCTACACCAACGCTGGCATCGCCACAGACAACAAGGAAGAGATAAAGCAGTTTATTTTGGAGAAGTACCGCGAATGGCAAGCCAATGGCTATACCCACCAAGCAGTACAACACAAGGAGCAGTTCTCCCGCGAGTACCAAGCCCGACAGTTTGAAGAACTATTTTTGCAATGCCTACAATAAGTGTCATAGTACCCATTTACAATACCGCCGCTTATCTGTCAAGGTGCATAGAGTCGCTGGTCAACCAGACATACAGCGACTTACAGATCATACTCATTGACGATGGTTCTACGGACAGCAGTAGCAAGATAGCGGATGATTGGCAAGCAAAAGACCCGCGCATTGAGGTATATCACCAGACCAATAAAGGTCAATCCGCAGCACGCAATGTAGGGTTGCAGCATGCGAGAGGAGAGTATATTGCCTTCGTGGATTCCGATGACTACATAGATAGCAACTATTTCTCCACTATGCTCCAAGCCGCAGATGGTACAACAGACTGCGTACAAACAGGTTACCGCCGTGTAAAGCAAGACGGAGAACATATCAAAGCATACCACCCCAAACACTTCTACCAATACACCTCCCCGTGCATGCGCCTATTTCGTAGGGCGTTCATGGACCAACACCACCTGCGTTTTCCGGAGGGTATGATTTACGAAGATGTAGTATTCTCCATTGACCTATGGTTGGCGCATCCTACATATAAAATAATACCCTATTGCGGTTACAATTATACCCTCAATTCCTCATCTACTACTTCCCGCAAGTGCCCCGAAGCAGAGAAAGAACTCTATCGCCAACTGAAACAACGATGGCAGACTGCTGCTTCATTCACAGACCAACTATTAATAACATATACGATTATTCGACTTAAAATACATTTCA
>JALFGC010000071.1 GCA_022777485.1 Bacteroidales bacterium | reverse complement strand
CAGCGAAAGCATCGCACTCAAATACTCCTGCAGGACCGTTCCAAAGAATGGTCTTTGCGCCCTTGATGGCAGCTGCAAATCTCTTGCGGCTCTCAGGACCTGCATCCACACCCTCGAATCCCTCAGGGATTGCGTTTGAAGGGGTAACCTTGATTTCAGCTCCTTCCTTTACGCTCATAGTGCCGAAATCCAGTCCGTTTGTAACCACTGAATCGGTGCAGAGCACGAGCTCCACTCCGTTCTTCTTTGCCAGCTCCTCAACTCCGAGAGCGACATCGAGCTTGTCGAGCTCAACGATTGAAGAACCGATTTCTCCACCGTGAGCCTTAACGAAGGTGTAGGTCATACCTCCGCAGAGAATCAGCCTGTCCACCTTGCCGAGAAGGTTCTCGATGATGCCGATTTTGGTGCTGACCTTGGAGCCGCCCATAATGGCAACGAAAGGACGCTTGATGTTGGAGAGCACATTGTCAACAGCGCTGACCTCCTTCTCCATCAGGAGTCCGAGCATCTTGTCGTCATCTGCGAAATAGTCTGCAATCACTGCGGTGGAAGCGTGTTTGCGGTGAGCGGTACCGAAGGCATCGTTCACATAGCAGTCCGCGTAGGAAGCCAAGGTCTTGGCAAACTCTTTCTGGCTTGCCTTCATGGCTTTCTTTGCCTCGTCGTAAGCGGGGTCTTCCTTGTCGATACCTACGGGTTTGCCTTCCTCCTCGGGGTAGAAACGCAGGTTCTCGAGCAGGAGCACCTCTCCGGGTTTGAGGGCAGCCGCCTGCTCTTGTGCTTTCGCGCAATCGGGCGCAAACTGTACGGGTGCGCCGAGGGCAGCAGCAACAGCGTCTGCGATTTGGCTCAGGCTCATCTTCGGATTCACTTTGCCTTTGGGCTTGCCCATGTGGGACATGATAATCAGTGCACCACCCTGTGCAAGGATATGCTTCAGGGTAGGCAACGCACCGCGGATACGGGTGTCGTCGGTGATGTGTCCGTTCTCATCGAGTGGTACATTGAAGTCCACGCGCACAATCGCCTTCTTGCCGGCGAAGTTGTAATTGGAAATAGTCATAATTGTAAGTGTTTATTTGTTAATTTTATGTTGGTCAGTTCCTGTTGGTCAGTTCCTGTTAGGAACTTCGTGTTTGAGAATTTTGTTTTGTGCTCAGAGTTGAAACTAATAAGTCCTTTATCCTTTGTCTTTCAGCGAGCGCAGCGAGCGGTCCTTAATCTTGTCTTATTCCCAGTCAATGGAGTTGAGTTTTCCGCGATAGACATCGCTGAAAGTCTCTGTCTGCGACTCGCCGCCAATAACATATATCTCGTTATTGCGCACTACTACGGACTGCCCTTGCCGCGCCGTGTAGGTCTCCGGCAGTTGGCATTTCGCGGTATCGGCTTTCGTCCAGTTGACGCCCTCGTCGGTGCTTATCAGAATATCTCTGCCTTGATACTGCATCTCGGCATCCACGCCGCCGAACATATAGAGTTGGTGGTTATACCACACCACGCTTGCGCCGGTGAGGCGGGTGAAGTGCGGGCGGTCGATAGAGAAGTCCTGCATACGGTAGCCGCCGTTCTCTGCGATGGTGGTGGCATACTCGAGGTTCCATCGGGTGTTCAGCGCGGTGCCGTCCTCAGCGAAGCCGCCGAGAATCATCGCCCTTGCGCGGTTGCTGGCACTCTCGAACGCCACTGCCGCGAAATCGCTCACGGGGAAAGGCGAGCGTGGGCACAGGGTGGTGGGTTGCAGCCTACCGCCTTGCATATTCGCCAATACGAGTCCCTCGCTGTCTTCCGCCAGTGCCCACACCGTCTCATTCCATGCCATGAGCATAGTCTTGAGCGCGAATCCGCTGCCGGCATAACTCGTCTGCTGCCAGGTGAGGGCATCCGTAGAGGTATAGAGCAACGAGTCGTCGGCATAGTAGAGCATGCTGTTGTCGGAGATGATACTGCGCACGCGCGTAGCGGAGGGCAGCCCTGTCGGCACTTGCTCGCTCGACCATGTGGCTCCGTCGGCGGAAGTGAAGACCGAAGTGCGGAAACCGTTGTTCTTTATCAATACCATCTTATCGCCCAGCGTCAAGACATGCTGCTCGCTGTTGTCCGCAGGATAGACGGCGGGGGTGAGTTGCGTCCATACGAACAGGTCGGGGTCCACCTGATGCACCGTCGCCACTATCTCATACACCTTGGTGTTCGACGCATCTTGCGAGGTAACACTGAGGTAGATAGGGCGGATATTGAGATTGACAGTATCGGAGCCTGTGAGCACTATCGTCGTATCGCCAACAGCCAACACTGCTGCACCCGGCGTCGTCGCAAAGGTAAATTTCGGCACCACGGAGTCCAGCGGCGTGCCGTACATGATAGAGTCGGGATTATACACCAATCCCGTATCCAAGCGCTCTTCTATCTTGAACACCGCCTTCTCCATGCCCGGGAACGAATCGTTGGCTGCCAAAGAGAATGCCGATAGTTGGGCAACGGAAGACTTCGTGGTGGTGGTGGTAGATTTGCTGCAACCTACCATAATGCACACCAATAAAGGACCAATAAGCGTAGATATATCTAAAAAGCGTCTCATTTCTTTTTTAGTAGGATGAAGGATAAAGGACACAGGATTAAAGACAAAATAGTTTATTTTTGATAAAGGATTAAGGACACAGGATTAAAGACTAAATAGTTTTGACTTTGAAATCCAAAAATATAGACAAAAACAATGCCATAATTTGCATATTTGCAAATAAATTAGTAATTTTGCACTCGAAAATAGAACTAATGTCCTGACTTTTATATGTTATTTGAATCTCAGTTACACGACCTAAGGATGTTGTTTCCGTGGAATAGGAAACGCAATCAACAGAAAGCGCTACGCACCATTTACGAACAACGGCGTCGTATTTACCCCGAGGATGCCATTGCGAAGGACTCTGCTGCCATCATCGCGACGATTGAAAAGATGCATACTTTTCAGCAAGCGAAGTCTATTTTGGTCTATTATCCTATTCACAATGAAGTAGATTTACGGGGTCTATTAGAGAAATACCGCACTTCTAAAACAATACTGCTTCCTGTTACGCACCGCCGATATATGGAGGTGAAGCGCTACGAGAGCGAGGAACTATTGCACCGCGGGCGTATGCGTGTGCCGGAGCCGCAGGGAGAGCCCTATACCGGCAAGATTGACTTGATATTGGTGCCCGGTGTGGTGTTCGATACCCATTGTCATCGTATCGGTAGGGGCGGAGGATACTACGACCGTTTCTTGAAAATGCATAAGGAATCGTGCAAGATAGGCGTGTGCTACGACTTCCAACTAAAACATCAGGCTATTCCTCAACTGCTTCACGACCAAACACTCGACCGGGTGGTTACTCCCACGATGGTGATTCGCCGAAATCAATAGTAGGTTGGCTCTCGCGCAAACGAAGTATCTCTCTGTCGGTCTCGGCAGAGAGTTTCTTTTCTGTCGGACGGTAGTAGTAGATAACGCCGTAGTTCTTGCAGTGGCAGAGTTTGTCGTAGGGTAGCAGGTCTTTGTAGTAACTCTCCACCTCGTTCCATATATTCAGTATGATGGCATCCGCCTGCTTGCGCATGGTCTCCACATCGCCCATCACGCGCGAAGTGGCTTTCTTGTGCAGCGTGTGGCTCATCTGATGGTCTTTGAAGATATCGTAGTGCACCTTCACCTTCGCGATAGCGGGATTGTATATCGCAAATCCGCCCATCGAGGTGCGTTTTTGCTCGCCCTGTATGATGTTCTCGCCCCACACCAGCAAGTCCTCTTCGCTGCTCAGGTCGGGCACGATATGGTTGTTCGGGTCCAGCCCGTAGAGTTCTTTCTGCTCTGCTTTTATCTCCCCGCGGATAACGGCGAGGTTAAGCACTTGAATGAAGTGGGAGATATACATCCGCGCGTTCTGCACCACCTTGCGATACTGCTTGTTGGCAGACACTTTCGTGCGGAAGTTCTCGTGATACTGCATCACGGTGTTCTCAAACTGCATCAAGAATCGTTGCGCCTCGCTAAGGGTCTTATACTGCAAGACCTGCTCGGTGAAATCGGCTTCGCTCGCACGCTGAACAGCCATCTGCAAGGCGGTCAGGCGCGCTTGGTCTGTATTGGGTAATCGACGGTAAGGCATATTCTAATTAAGAAGTTAGGACCCCCTCCGCCTCCCCCTACAAAGGGGGAGAGAAAGGAAGATTAGTTTTATTAGACAAAAGTAATTATATTTACTCTCTCCCTTTGTAGGGAGGGACGGGGTGGGTCTTATTCTTTCCTCTTCATCAGTTTCTCCGCAAGGGCACGCAGTTGCTCAGTAGCCTCGTTCTGCGGTAATGTCTCCAACAGGCGGAGTGCGTCGTGCGTATGCTCCGCCATCACCTGTTCGCATACCTCGCGCACGCCAAGGCGGGTGTAGATATCGGTTACGGCGGCTATCTTCTCCGCCGCACTATGCGTAGTATCCGCCATCCATCCCTGCAACGCCTGCCGCGTCTCGCCCTCCGCACGCTGCAGCGCCGTCAAGAGCATATAGGTCTTCTTGTTGAAGAGGATGTCGCCCCCGATGGCTTTGCCGAAGGTCGCAGGGTCTCCATACACGTCCAGAATGTCATCCTGCAACTGAAAAGCCAGCCCGATATGGATGCCGAAGTCGTACAACGCCTGTTGCTGCGCCTCGGTCGCGTCGGCGATATATGCACCTATCTGCAACGCGGTCGCCAATAGCACCGAGGTCTTGAGCCGAATCATCATCATATAATCGTCCAACGACACATCGTCCCTGCGCTCGAAATCCACATCATACTGCTGCCCCTCGCATATCTCCGTCGCCATCTTATTGAACAACCGGAGCACCTGCGGCAACTTCTCTTCCCGCACCTGACTCAGCAACTTATACGCTTCTATCATCATTTGGTCGCCCGAGAGGATAGCGGTGTTGTCGTCCCATTTCACATGCACAGTGGGTCGCCCGCGGCGTACTGCCGCCTTGTCCATCACATCATCGTGCAGCAGGGTGAAGTTATGGAATATCTCCAGCGCCAATGCGGCAGGCACCACCTCCTCTTCCTTTCCGCCGAACAGACGGCAGGCGATGAGTGCCAAGGTCGGACGGATACGCTTGCCGCCGGACGCCAGCGTGTAGGCTATCGGCGCATATAAGCCCTGCGGCTCCCGCGACCAGTCTAATTGTGATAAGTAGGATTCTATCATGATGAATAGGACCCCCTCCGTCTCCCCCTACAAGAGCACCCCACTGCGCGCTGCTTGTGGGGACCCCGCGAGGGGGAGGGTATGAGGGATTAGTTTTTATTAGACGAAGGTAATTTTATTTACTCCCTCCCTTTGTAGGGAGGGCAGGGGTGGGTCCCCTCTTCTATGATTTCGCTCAGCACCTCTCCGATGTTCAGCCCTGCGGCGCGCACCTGCTGCGGGATAAACGAAGTTGCCGTCATTCCGGGCGTGGTGTTCACCTCCAATAGGTTTATCTCCATCGGAAGCCCCTCTCCCCCGCTCTCCCGGGCTGTCAGTATATAATCCACCCGAATAATCCCGTGGCAGCCGAGTATATCATATATCCGCAGCGTCAGCGCCTGCACCGCGTCGCGCACCGTGTCGGGGATACGCGCCGGCGTTATCTCGTCCACCTGCCCTTTGTACTTCGCGTCATAATCAAAGAACTCATTCTTCGTTACCACCTCCGTGATAGGGAATGCCACTGCCTTCTCCCGCGTCTTATACACGCCGCAGGTGATCTCCGTCCCTTGCATGAACGCCTCGCAGATGACCTCATCGCCCTCCTCGAAGGCGCGCTCGATGGCAGGCGCCACCTCCGCAAGGGTCTTCACTTTCGTGCAGCCGAAACTCGACCCGCCCACATTGCTCTTGATGAAGCACGGCAAACCTACTTGCGCCACTATCTCCTCATCCGTCGCCCGTGCCTCACCCTTCCGTAGCAGCAGGCTCGGCGCGATACGGATACCAAAACCGTGCAGGTAGTGGTTGCAGGCATATTTATTGAACGTCAGCGCCGCCGCCAGCACGCCGCAGCACGAATACGGAATGCCCATCATATCCAAATACCCTTGCAGACGACCGTTCTCGCCAGGGGTGCCGTGGATGGTGATGTACGCATAATCGAACGTGCGTTTTTCTCCTTGATACGTATAGGAAAAATCATTCTTATCTATCGGCACCAACACGCCTTCTTCGACTTCCGCTTCCCACTGTCTGCCGCGCACACGAACGATATGCACCTCGTACCGCGCTTTGTCTAAAAAGGAGTATATCCCCGCTGCACTACGCAACGACACCTCATGCTCCGAACTATCGCCCCCTGCTATAATGGCTATATGCTTTCTCATAAATCCAAGTTCCTAATTGCAAATTAGAATTTTGCGACAAAGTTACTGCTTTTTTACGATATATGCAAGAAAAAAGAGAAAAAACATTATTTATTCCCACAATAGTCAAATAGTAAAATAGTAAATAGTCAAATAGTATGTTTTAGATTTTCAATAGATTTCTGAGCGAAGCGGAACAAAAACGACCGTTCATCCTATTTTAGAATAGATTTTGGCGGTATTTTTGCATGATTGTGTATGGTAGTTAAGTCGGCGAGCGGCTTTTGAGGTAGCGGAGAAGCAAATGAATACTAAATGTTATTGTAACAAATGAAACAAATGAAACATGTTACACTATTTTTCAACTTTTCATTTGTTTCATTTGTTACATTTGTTACATTGCAATTTAGTATTGATATGCTACTCGGTTAGGTCTCGTCAAGGACCTTATAGTGGGATGTAACAAATAAGGTGGGGTTGAAAAGGGGGTAGTTGGAGGGAAAAACGGGGTACTTTTCGCAAAAAGTACCCCCGTTTTTTCGTTAAAAAGTATTAAAATTGGGGAGTTAGAGGGGGTTATCTAATTATTATATATATATATATATATATAATAATTTAATATGTGGGGGGGAGGGTTACTCATTTTCTATGTAACAAATGTAACAAATGAAACAATGTTACATGTGCCAATCAACAATTAACAATTAACATGTAATTATTGGGCGTACTTGACCAACAAACGGCAAATAAATGTAGTACCTTTGCAGCGAATTTCAAAGCGCGCTGAAATTCCAATCAACTAATTAACCAAAAATCAAACTTGCAAAAATTATGGAATTTGTAGGAATTATCGTTGCCGTGAGCAACTTAGAAGAGAAACAGGGCTCCACGCAGCCCAACAATCAGGCATCCATTCAATGCTACCGCGACATCGTAGTGCAAACGCAGGAGGGATTCCCCAAGGGTATCTGCGCCACCCTCAAAGGCGACATAGCCCGCGACTTCAACCTTCCAAAAGGCACCAAGGTACGCGTCTTCTTCGAGCCTCGCGCCTACCAATCGAAAGCCTCGGGCAAATGGTTCACCTCCTGTCACGCTTGGCGAATCGACGCATGCTAAACAATCACTAACACACACAGCATTATGACAAACTTTCCCCGCCTCTCCTGGAAGGAGGGGAGGGGGTAAGGGGGCGGGATGGTACGTTCGGCAACAGCCGCTATGGGGGATGATGGATGAAGGACAAAAGACATATAACCGTCGTCAATGAATAACTTAGTGCGGCTTGATGCCGAGTCCTCCGCCCGCCTGCGTATGGTGCGGCCTGGAGACCGCACCTCCTTTATCCCCTCTGCGAGGGAGGCGGGGGAGTTCATCTCCCGCATCGACACACTCCTCCGCACGCAAACCATCACCAAACCGCAAAAGTACATCCCGCCCTTCTACCGCTTCTGCACCATTTCATTTGTTACATTTGTTTCATTTGTTACATTAACATTTAGTATTCATCTGCTCCTCCGCGACCTCAAAAGGCCCCCAAAGACCCCCTCTATCTCCCCCTTAAAGGGGGAGTATAGTTCCCTCCCTTTAAGGGAGGGGCAGGGAGGGTCTTTAGACGGGGTCTCCGAGGCAGGGAGGGTCTAAGTCTCATGCGCCATAAACAATATGGGTTCGGCACTTTTGTACCGAACCCATATCGCTTTTGTGAGTAACAACCGATTATTCTGCGACTTCGTCTGCCGATGTCTCCTCCTGCGCCGCACGAGCCGCTTGCAGGGCTTCGTACTCCTCGCGATTGTACACCGGTATACGCTTGAACTCGCGCAGACCCGTACCCGCAGGAATCAGGTTACCGCAGATAACATTCTCCTTCATGCCGTCAAGGTAGTCTATCTTGCCCTGTATAGCGGCTTCGTTGAGCACCTTCGTGGTCTCTTGGAAGGAGGCAGCGGACATGAACGATTTCGTGCCCAATGCAGCGCGGGTGATACCTTGCAGAATCTGCTTAGCGGTAGCGCAGGTTGCCTCGCGAGCCTCCACAAGGTGTTTGTCCTTGCGCCGCAGCGTCGAGTTCTCGTCGTGCAGACGGCGGCTGGTAACGATTTGTCCGGCGCGGAGCAACTCGCTGTCGCCTGCCTCAGTAACCACCTTCTTGCCCCAGATACGGTCATTCTCCTCAAGGAAGTCCATCTTATCCACTATCTGACCTTCCAAGAATCGGGTGTCGCCCGCGTCAAGGATTTCTACCTTGCGCATCATCTGGCGCACGATAATCTCGAAGTGCTTATCGTTGATTTCCACACCCTGCATACGATAGACAGACTGTGCCTCGTTGACGATATAGTCTTGCACCGCGGTAGGACCTTGGATAGCCAAGATGTCATCCGGGGTGATAGCACCGTCGGACAAGGGTACGCCGGCACGCACATAGTCGCCCTCCTGAACCAAGATTTGCTTCGACAGAGGAATCAAGTATGCCTTCTGCTCGCCCATCTTAGAGGTTACGAACAACTCGCGGTTACCGCGCTTGATACGACCGAAGGTTACCTCACCGTCAATCTCCGCTACGATAGCGGGGTTGGACGGGTTACGCGCCTCGAACAACTCCGTTACACGCGGTAGACCACCCGTGATATCGCCTGCCGTACCGAAAGCACGAGCCACAGTGAACAGCAGGTCGCCCACTTTCACCTCCTCGCCATCGGCATGCACAAGGCTCGCTTTCACAGGCAGGTTGTAGGTACGAAGTACATTGCCCTGCGCGTCTACGATATGCGCAGACGGCATCTTCGTCTTGTCCTTCGTATCCGTGATACTAACCTCTTTCTTACCCGTCTGGTCGTCCACCTCCGTCTTGGCGGTAACGCCCTCGATAACGTCTTCGTATTGGAGCAAACCGTCTTGCTCAATCACTACGGCTGCCTTGTAGGGGTCCCACTCGCATACCACGGTGCCCTTCTCGTACTTCTCGCCCGGGGTGATGAAGAGTTTGGAAGCATAGGGGATGTTGAAGGTCGTCAGCACCACACCCGTCTTCTCGTCTTTCAACTGCATCTCGTTCAGACGGCTCACTACAATCACATCGCCCGCAGCGGTGGTGATGGTACGCAAGTCCTCAATCTCGATGATACCCTCGCGAGGGATAGCGTAGGTGTTCTGCGTAGCCGCATTGCCTGCGACACCACCCGAGTGGAAGGTACGAAGGGTCAACTGCGTACCCGGCTCACCAATGGCCTGCGCCGCGATAACACCCACAGCCTCACCTTTCTGCACCATCTTACGCGACGCAAGGTTGCGGCCGTAGCACTTCGCACACACACCGTGCTTGCTCTCGCAGGTCAGCACCGAACGAATCTCTACCTCCTCGATACCCGCTGCCTCTATCATTTCGCACTGTGCCTCGCGAATCTCCTCGCCGGCAGCCACAATGAGTTCGCCGTCCATGTCGTGGATATCATGCACGCTCACGCGCCCCAAGATACGCTGCGTCAGCGTTGCCACTACCACGTCGTTCTGCTTGATAGCACGAGCTGTCAAGCCGCGCAAAGTGCCGCAGTCCTCCTCGTTGATAATCACATCGTGCGATACATCCACCAGACGACGCGTCAGGTAACCGGCGTCCGCTGTCTTCAATGCCGTATCGGCAAGACCCTTACGCGCACCGTGCGTAGAGATGAAGTACTCCAGCACCGACATACCCTCCTTGAAGTTCGAGAGAATCGGGTTCTCAATGGTCTGACGAGTATCGGTAGAACCTGCCTTACCCGGCTTTGCCATCAAGCCGCGGACACCCGCTAACTGCTTAATCTGCTGCTTGTTACCACGCGCACCCGAGTCCATCATCATATATACAGAGTTGAAGCCTTGGTCCGCCTCTTGCATGTGCTTCATCAGGATGTCGGTAACCTCGGTATCCACACGCGACCATGCGGCAATCACGTTGTTGTAACGCTCGTCGTCGCCCATCTCACCGAAGTTATACATCTCCGTGATGTTCTCCACCTCTTGGTTACCCTTGGCGATGATACCTTGCTTCTCCTCCGGGATAAGGATATCGTTCAGGTTGAACGACAGACCGCCGCGGAAGGCTTTGTAGTAACCCAGGTTCTTGATGTCGTCAAGGAATTGCGCCGTGCGAGCCACACCGCAGGTCTTGATAACCTTGGTGATAATGCTCTTCACAGCACCCTTCTTCATCACCACATTCTGATAACCTACCTCAGCAGGCACATACTGGTTCACTACCACACGACCCGGCGTCGTCTCCACGATATGCGTTACATGTTCGCCGTCCACTACATCATCCAAACGCACTTTCACCTTCGCGTGGATATTCACGCGTCCTTCGTTCAGCGCGATAACGCACTCTTCAGGGGACGAGAACACCAGGCCTTCGCCTTGCGCACCCGTGCGCTCCTTCGTGATATAATAGAGACCTAAAATCATATCCTGCGAGGGCACCGTGATAGGATTACCGTTCGCGGGGTCAAGGATATTGTGGGAGCCTAACATCAGCAGTTGTGCCTCCAAGATAGCCTCGTTGCTCAGCGGCAAGTGCACCGCCATCTGGTCGCCGTCGAAGTCGGCGTTGAAGCCCGCACATGCCAATGGGTGCAACTGGATAGCACGCCCCTCAATCATACGCGGCTGGAACGCCAAGATACCATGGCGGTGCAACGTCGGCGCACGGTTCAGCAACACAGGGTGTCCCTCCATCACATGCTCCAGAATCTCGTAGATAACGGGATCGCGGCGGTCGATAATCTTCTTCGCACTCTTCACCGTCTTCACCATACCACGCTCAATGAGTTTACGGATGATAAACGGCTTGTACAGTTCGGCAGCCATCTCTTTCGGCAGACCGCACTCGTGCATGTTCAACTCGGGACCTACGACGATAACTGAACGCGCGGAGTAGTCCACACGCTTACCCAACAAGTTCTGACGGAAACGTCCCTGCTTACCTTTCAGCGAGTCGCTCAACGACTTCAGCGGGCGGTTAGCCTCCGACTTCATCGCGGTGGTCTTGCGGCTGTTGTCAAACAGAGAGTCCACAGCCTCCTGCAACATACGCTTCTCGTTGCGCAGAATGACATCCGGCGCTTTGATTTCCACCAAGCGTTTCAGACGGTTGTTGCGGATGATAACGCGGCGATAGAGGTCGTTCAGGTCGCTCGTAGCAAAACGACCACCATCCAGCGGCACCAAGGGGCGCAACTCAGGAGGAGTAACAGGAATCACCTGCATAATCATCCACTCGGGGCGGCTCTTGCCATGCGACGAGCGGAAAGACTCTACCACCTGCAGACGCTTCAGCGCCTCTTGCTTACGCTGTACGGAGGTAGCCTTGCCCGCGATGTCGCGCAACTCATAACTCAACGAATCCAAGTCAATGCTGCAAAGCAAATCGTAGATAGCCTCTGCACCCATCTTCGCGATGAACTTCTCGGGGTCGCTATCGTCTAAGGTCTCGTTGTTCGGGAACTTCGTCTCCAGCAAATCTTGAATCTGCTCGTACTGCTCCTCGTCCAACAGCATGCGGTCTTCTATCACCAGACGGTCTTTGTCGTCCTTATGACGCTCACCGATCTCCTCACCCGCCAACGCGCCGGCGCGCACTACGATATATTTCTCGTAGTAGATGATAGAATCCAACTTCTTAGTCGGGATACCCAGCAACGCCGCCATCTTGCTCGGCAGCGAACGCAGATACCAGATATGCGCTACGGGCACTACAAGACGGATATGTCCCATGCGCTCACGACGCACTTTCTTCTCCGTTACCTCCACGCCGCAACGCTCGCAGACGATACCTTTGTAGCGGATTCGCTTGTACTTACCGCAGTAGCACTCGTAGTCCTTAGTCGGACCAAAAATACGCTCGCAGAACAAACCATCACGCTCAGGCTTATAGGTACGATAGTTAATCGTCTCCGGTTTCAGCACCTCGCCGCTCGACAATTGCATAATCTCATCGGGAGACGCCAAACCAATACTTATTCTGGAAAAACCAGTTCTCTTGCTATTATCTTGTTTGAAAGCCATACAAATTTGACAAATTTACAATTAGACAATTTGACAATTCTTATTCCATTGTGATAGAAAGTCCTAATCCTTGCAACTCGTGGAGCAAGACATTCAGCGACTCGGGGAGCCCCGGCGTCGGGAAGTTCTCACCTTTCACGATAGCCTCGTAGGTACGAGCACGACCCGTTACATCATCCGACTTCACGGTCAGTATCTCCTGCAAGGTGTGTGCGGCGCCGTGTGCTTCGAGCGCCCATACCTCCATCTCACCGAAACGCTGACCACCGAACTGAGCCTTACCGCCCAACGGCTGCTGCGTGATGAGACTGTACGGACCTATCGAACGCGCGTGCATCTTATCGTCCACCATGTGGCCTAACTTCATGAAGTAGGTTACACCCACCGTTGCCATCTGGTCGAAGGGCTCACCCGTCTCTCCGTCGTACAACTGCGTCTTACCTGCGCGAGGAAGACCCGCTTTGTCTGTCCACTCATCCAACTGCTCCAGCGTACAACCGTCGAAGATAGGAGTAGCGAACTTCACGCCCAACTCTTGACCTGCCCAACCGAGCACTGCCTCGAAAATCTGACCGATGTTCATACGAGAGGGCACACCCATCGGGTTCAGCACGATATCCACCGGCGTACCGTCTGCCAAGAACGGCATGTCTTCCACACGCACAATCTTCGATACGATACCCTTGTTACCATGGCGACCTGCCATCTTATCACCCACGCGAATCTTGCGCAGTTTAGCAATATAGACTTTCGCCATTTGGATGATACCATTGGGCAACTCATCGCCGATAGTCAGGTTGAACTTGTCGCGCTTCAACTGCGCGTCCATCTCCTTGTGCTTAGCGATGTAGTTCATCACACACTGTGCTACCAGTTCGTTCTTGTGGGCATCATTCGTCCAGCCTTCCAACATCACAGAGTGGTAGTCAATCAAGCCTAAACGCTCCTTGCTGAAGTGCTGCCCCTTGGCGATAATCTCCGTGCCGACATTGTCTTTCACAGATACCGCCTCACGATTCTTGAGGATAACCGCCAACTTGCTGATGAGCAAGTCGCGCAGTTCTTTGCTATCAGCCTCGAACTTCGCATCCATCTGCGCCAAGGTCTCGCGGTCAGCCAGTTTCTGCTTGCGGTCTTTGTTCGCGCGCGAGTACAACTTACGGTCAATCACCACGCCGTCCAGCGACGGAGTAGCCTTCAAGGAAGCGTCCTTCACATCGCCTGCCTTGTCGCCGAAGATGGCTTTCAGCAGTTTCTCCTCCGGCGAGGGGTCGCTCTCACCCTTCGGGGTGATTTTACCCACGAGGATATCGCCCGGGTTGATATGCGCACCCACGCGAATGATACCGTTCTCGTCGAGGTCTTTCGTTGCGTCCTCGCTGATGTTCGGGATATCGGCAGTAAATTCCTCCATACCGCGCTTAGTCTCGCGCACTTCAAGCAGTTGCTCTACCACGTGCACCGAGGTGTACATATCTTCGCGCACGATACGCTCGCTCAATACGATGGCATCCTCGTAGTTGTAACCCTTCCAAGGAATATACGCTACCTTCAAGTTCTTACCCAACGCCAACTCACCGCCTTGCGTAGCGTAGCCTTCGGTCAGTATCTGCCCCTTCTCCACGCGATCGCCTTTGCGTACCAACGGGTGAAGGTCAATAGTGGTGTTTTGGTTCGTCTTCTCAAACTTCGGCAGTTTGTAGGTAACCTCCGCGGGTTCGAAGGAGATAAACTCCTGCTCCTCATCGCGGTCGTAGTTGATGACAATCTTGTCGGCATCTACATACGTTACCGTGCCGGCACCTTCCGCCATCACTTGTGTGCGGCTGTCTTCCACCAATTGGTCTTCGATACCGGTACCTACGATAGGTGCCTCGCTCGTAATCAAGGGAACGGCCTGGCGCATCATGTTCGAACCCATCAACGCACGGTGGGCATCGTCGTGCTCCAAGAAAGGAATCAAGGCAGCTGCCACCGAAGCAATCTGGCAAGGAGCCACGTCCATCAAATCTACATCTGTAGGAGCCACCACGGGGAAGTCTGCACCCAAACGCGATTTCACCTTCGTGCGGATGAACTTACCATCCTTATCCAGCGGCGCGTTACCTTGTGCTACCGTCTTCTCTTCCTCGTCCTCCGCGCTAAAGTACTGGATATGGTCGTTGTCCAAATCCACTACGCCGTCTTTCGCCACGCGATAAGGAGTCTCGATGAAGCCGAGGTCGTTGATTTTCGCATAGATACAGAGCGAGGAGATAAGACCGATGTTCGGACCTTCCGGCGTCTCAATAGGACAGAGACGACCATAGTGCGTGTAGTGCACATCTCGCACCTCAAAGCCTGCACGGTCGCGACTCAAACCACCGGGACCCAGGGCAGACATACGACGCTTGTGGGTAATCTCCGCCAATGGGTTCTGTTGGTCCATAAACTGCGACAAAGCATTCGTGCCGAAGTAGGAATTGATAATCGAAGAGATGGACTTCGCGTTAATAAGGTCGGTAGGCGTAAACACCTCGTTGTCGCGCACATTCATACGCTCACGCACAGTGCGAGCCATACGAGCCAAACCTACACCAAACTGGTTGTAGAGTTGCTCACCTACGGTGCGCACACGGCGGTTAGACAAGTGGTCAATATCATCCACCTCAGCGTTGCTGTTAATCAACTCCACCAAGTACTTGATAATCTCAATGATATCCTCTTTGGTCAGCACACGCACATCGTCGGGAATGGACATGTTCAACTTGCGGTTGATACGATAGCGTCCCACATCACCCAAGTCATAGCGTTTCTGCGAGAAGAAGAGGTTTTGAATCATCTCCCGCGCCGTAGCGTCATCGGCAGGCTCTGCGTTGCGCAACTGGCGATAGATATAGAGCACTGCCTCTTTCTCGGTCTTAGCAGGGTCTTTCTGCAGGGTGTTGAAGATAATCGAGTAGTCGCTCTCGCGGTTCTCGTCTTTGTGCAGCAACACGGTCTTGCTCCCCGACTCAAGGATGATATCAATCACCTCCGGCGTCAGTTCTGCCTCGCGCTCTACCACAATCTCATTACGCTCGATAGATGAAACCTCACCCGTATCCTCATCTACGAAGTCCTCCAGCGTGGGTTTCATTACATATCCTGCCAAGCGGCGACCGAGGCAAGCCTCCAAGTCGGTGCGATTACACTTCACCTCCTCTGCCAAGTCGAAGCAACTCAAGATGTCGCGGTCGGACTCGAAGCCGATGGCGCGAAGCAGCGTGGTTACAGGCAACTTCTTCTTGCGGTCGATATAGGCATACATCACCTTGTTGATATCCGTAGCAAACTCAATCCACGAGCCACGGAAGGGGATGATACGCGCAGAGTACAGTTTGGTACCATTGGAGTGCATGCTCGTACCAAAGAATACACCTGGGGAACGGTGCAACTGGCTTACTACCACGCGCTCAGCACCATTAATCACAAACGTACCCTTCGGGGTCATGTAAGGGATGGTGCCGAGATAAACATCTGATACCACGGTGTCGAAATCCTCGTGGTCGGGGTCCTCGCAACTCAGACGCAGTTTGGCTTTCAAAGGCACCGAGTATGTCAAGCCACGCTTAATACACTCTTCGATAGTGTAACGAGGGTGGTCAACCTCATAGTCGAGAAACGCCAGCGTGAAACTGTTGCGCGTGTCGTTAATTGGGAAATTCTCATTGAACACTTTGAAAAGTCCCTCTTGGCGGCGTTGCTCCGGCGTGGAATCCATCTGCACAAAGTCGTGGAAGGACTTCAACTGAATGTCCAGAAAGTCAGGGTAAGGCATGTGTTTCTGCATGCGCGAGAAGTTGACTCTCTTCGATTGATTTGTTGTAGCCATGTAATTTTCTATATGGTTTATTGTTATAATAGTAGCAAACTGTTGGTAATAAATTATTTACACCTAAATATACGGGTATGAAATTTTATACACAATTAACAAATACCCCTGCTGATTTACCAAAGATTCAGTTATTTTTACTATTTTCCTTTTTTCAGAGAAAAAGGTTTAGACCCCCGAAAAGGGGCCTAAACCTGTTACCACAACGAGTGTGGTACGGTAACTTAGGGGAGGTTATTACTTGAGTTCTACCTCAGCACCTACATCCTCGAGTGCCTTCTTCAGTGCCTCAGCGGAAGCCTTGTCAAGACCCTCTTTTACGGTAGCAGGAGCAGCGTCAACGATGTCCTTAGCCTCTTTCAAGCCAAGACCGGTTTGCTCCTTAACAGCCTTAACTACTTGGAGTTTCTGAGCACCTGCGCTCTTGAGTACTACGTCGAAAGAGGTCTTCTCCTCAGCGGCAGCAGCCTCACCGGCAGCGGGAGCAGCAGCAACTGCAACTGCAGCAGCAGCGGGTTCAATACCATACTCGTCCTTCAGGATTTGAGCGAGTTCGTTAACTTCCTTTACAGTAAGGTTTACCAATTGTTCAGCAAAAGCTTTCAGATCTGCCATTGTCTTATAATTTTTTAGATGTTATTTTAATGTTTGTTGGTTTGGGGCTCTTGATAGCCCCAAGGGTTGTTTTTGTTTATTTATGCTGAATTACTCAGCACGTTCACCCAGCGTCTGGAGGACACCGTGGATGGTAGTAGCACCCGATTGCAGAGCGGAAACAACATTCTTAGCAGGCGATTGCAGCAATGCAACAAGGTCTGCAATAAGTTCGTTCTTGCTCTTGATGGTTGCGAGGAAATCCAAATTCTGAGCACCTACATAAACGGTCTCTTCTACATAAGCGGCTTTGAGTTGGGGTTTTGCCTCACCGGTCTTGTCGCCTTTGGTGAACTCCTTGATGAGTTTAGCAGGGGCGTTACCGGTGTTGGTGAGCATCAGCGCAGTATTGCCTTTGAGGGCAGCGAAGATTTGCTCATCAATACCCTTAGCCTCCAATGCCTTTTGCAGCAAAGTGTTCTTTGCCACCAACAGTTTCACGTCGCTCTTGAAGCAGAGGCGGCGCAATGCGCTGGTCTTCTCTGCATTCAGACCTTCGATGTTGGTGATGTAGAAGTGTTGGTACTCGTTGAGTTGCTCTTGCAAAGCAACGATAATCGCGTTTTTATCTTCCTTTTTCATTGTCTCAAAATAATAAGGGGTTTTACCATTAGGGGGATTAACCAATCGATTTGGTATCCACCTTGATACCTTGACTCATGGTGCTGGAAAGATAAATGCTCTTGATGTATTCACCCTTAGATACCGCAGGTTTGAGTTTGATGATGGTGTCGATAAACTCGCGAGCGTTCTCGGCGATAGCCTCTGCAGAGAAAGATACTTTTCCGATGGAGGTGTGTACGATACCGAACTTATCCACCTTGAAGTCAATCTTACCTTGCTTTACCTCCTTAACGGCTTTCGCTACATCCATAGTAACGGTACCGCTCTTGGGGTTAGGCATCAAGCCACGAGGACCGAGCACGCGACCCAGAGCACCAATCTTACCCATGATTTGGGGCATGGTGATGATAACATCGATGTCAGTCCATCCGCCTTTGATTTTCTCGATATACTCATCCAAACCTACATAGTCGGCACCTGCCTCTTTGGCAGCAGCCTCTTGGTCGGGAGTACACAATGCAAGAACACGCACGGTCTTACCTGTACCGTTGGGGAGCGAAACTACGCCGCGCACCATCTGGTTAGCCTTACGGGGATCAACACCGAGGCGAACATCGATATCTACGCTGGCATCGAATTTAGTGGTAGTGATCTCTTTTACAAGAGCGGCTGCTTCTGCGAGCGAATAGAGTTTACCTGCCTCAATCTTCTCAGCAGCAATCTTCTGTTTTTTAGTCAACTTTGCCATAATAGTGATTGAAGTTTAATTATTTAACGGTAATACCCATACTGCGCGCGGTACCGCGTACCATAGATTCTGCGCTTTCAACGGTGAAGCAATTCAAATCCACCATCTTATCCTCAGCAATCTGACGGCATTGTTCAGCCGTGATAGAAGCCACCTTGTTACGGTTAGGCTGTGCCGAACCGCTCTTTACTTTGGCAGCCTCGAGCAATTGGATTGCTACGGGAGGAGTCTTAACGACGAACTCAAACGACTTGTCGGTGTAAACTGTGATGACTACAGGGAGCACTTTACCTGCTTTGTCCTGTGTTCTGGCATTGAATTGTTTACAAAACTCCATGATGTTCACACCCTTAGAACCCAGCGCGGGACCTACGGGAGGAGCGGGATTAGCAGCGCCACCCTTGATTTGGAGTTTAATAAAACCAGCAATTTCTTTAGCCATAATTGTTGTGTTTTACTTTTTTAATAGTTGATGAATAAACTACCGAGTAGTCCAACGACTCGTAACGAGTCTCCTACTCCTTTTCTACCTGATTGAAACCGAGTTCCAGAGGAGTCTGGCGGTCAAAGATAGTAACCACGACTTTGAGTTTGTGCTTGTCTTGAGCGACCTCTTGAACAACACCGGTGAATCCGCTGAAGGGTCCATCGGTAACTTTCACTTTCTCGCCCTCGAAATACACATCCTCCAACTGCAACTCCACCTCGGGAGTATCCACCTCACCAATGAGTTTGTTGATTTCCGCTTGCGAAACCGGAGCAGGTTTGATGCTGCTCTTGCCTTCGGAGAGGAAGCCCAACACATTGGGGATGTTGCGCAAAAGAGGATAGCACTCGTCGCAGAGATTACACTCCACAAGAACATAGCCCGGCAGGATATTGCGTTCTTTGATGACACGCTTACCTCCACGCTGTGCTACTACTTTCTCGGTCGGAATAAGTACCTGCGACACATACTCCTTGAAAAGAGAGGAAGTAACGAGCGCACTTTCGATGTACTCTTTCACTTTGTTCTCTTTTCCGCTTATCGCACGGAGCACATACCATTTGAATTTGCTGTCAGCCATAATCCAATTTACGAATTAACGATTTACGAATTACGATTGATTAGAAGAGGCCGTAAACAAAACTTATGATGGACTCAAAGCACCAGTCCATAGCCCAGACTACGAGTGATAGGATAATGGAAGCAACTAATACTACCACAGCGCTTTGGGACAACTCTTTGCGAGTTGGCCAACTGGTCTTATGCACCAATTCGTTGTACGATTCTTTGATATTCTCTACAAGTTTCATATTGAGTAGATTCTTTTTTTTGTTGCAATGTATAGTATTGTCATTTTCACAGCGACAATCCGGCTCTGACACGCAGGTCAAAGTCAGATTGGAAGCTATGACATGTAACAAGCACGGAAGGCAGGAATCGAACCCACATTAACGGTTTTGGAGACCGCTCTCCTACCATTGGAGGACTTCCGTATAAATTTTTGGGGCTCGATGCCCCAAAAATTTATGGAGAATTACTGATTAGTCAATCAGTTTGGTGATTTGGCCGGAACCTACGGTACGACCACCCTCACGGATTGCGAAACGCAGACCTTCGGAGCAAGCTACCGGATAGATCAGTTTCACTTGGATCTCGAGGTTATCGCCCGGCATTAC
>JALFGC010000014.1 GCA_022777485.1 Bacteroidales bacterium | reverse complement strand
TGTCGCTGGTGGTAGCGAATAGAGAGTGTGGGGCGTTGGAGCGGGCTTCGAGAACAGGTGTGCCAACCCTGTTGAGCCGCGATTGGGAGGAAATCAACAGGCACCTGCAAGCGGCAAATGTTGAGCTAATCGTGCTGGCTGGCTATCTGTCAATCATACCCAAAGAGGTGTGCGAGCAGTGGGCAGGCAGGCTCATCAACACCCACCCTTCGCTACTGCCGAAGTTCGGCGGGAAGGGAATGTACGGGCTGCGGGTACACGAGGCTGTCATTGCAGCAGGTGAGAAAGAATCAGGTTGCACCGTGCACTATGTCAACACCACCGTGGACGGTGGAGACATCATTGCCCAAACACGAGTGCCCGTGCTCATGGACGACACCCCTGCCACCTTAGCCGCCCGAGTGCAAGCGGCAGAACGCAACCTACTACCAAAGGTGGTTGAACAACTAACCACTAACCACTAACCACTGACCACTGACCACTGACCACTAACCACTGACCACTACATGAATCTATCTTTCCCCATTTCTCTTTTATTAGCCCTTACACTGCTGATTATCATAGCATTGTGCTCATACTCCTCTTGGAACAAGATGAGTATTTGTCGCCACCCTCTCACCGCGGCAGTGTTGCTGGTACACTTCGCCATCATGAACGGTATTGAAGGGACATGGGCGCTTGGGTTGCAACACTCGTGGACGATGTATGTCATCGTCGTGCTTCTCCTCTTCTCTCTGGGACTGGCTATCACTCACAAGGTGCAGAAGACCGCGAGCAAGGCGCTCTGTCTGCCTACCCGCAAAGAGCGCATACAACTATGGCTGCGAAAGATGCCGTTCTTGCTCTTGCACGCGGGTATCTTCCTTGTCTTGTTCGGCGGCTTCTTCGGAGCGCCTGACAAAGAGGACGGGCAGATGCTGCTCGAATACGGAAAACCCACACATATCGCCTACCAAGCCAACGGCGAGATGTTGCCACTACCGTTTGATATACAGATAGATACATTCTATATCAATTACTACCCGGATGGGCGCAGCCCCAAGCAGTTCACCACCCGCTTCACGATTCACGAAATCGGGGAAACTGTGGATGAAGGAGCAATGACAAAGGATGAAAGACTAAATAGTTCCGACTCTGAAACCTCAGAGACGAAGGTAATAAGTCCTTCATCCTGCGTCCTTCATCCATCATCCCAAGCGACGCTGACCACTGCCGTGAACCACCCCTGCGCGTGGCGCGGGTACCATTTCTACCAAAGCAACTACGACCCCTTGCGGGGCGAATACAGCGTGCTGAAAGTAGTGCGCGACCCGTGGATAGCGTTCGTGTGGGTCGGTATCGTGCTGCTGACGGTAGGCGCGTGCTGGCAGATGACGCGGCAATGGAAAGCGCACTGGGGTTGGTGGTTGGCAGTGGGCGTAGTAACTATCGTATTCACCGTTATCACACTCGCGAAAATCAATTTCGGCACGCTTATGCCCGCCCTGCGCAGCGCATGGTTCATTCCCCACATCGGCGTGTACATGATAGCTTACTCCCTCCTCGCCGTAGCATCGGTGTTGGGAATAGTAGTGCTGATAAAGCATCGAAGACGCAGGTGTCTCGCCTGCGATCGGATAGTGAAACGGTCGGATAGCGAAGCGGTCGGACAGCCAAAAGCGGTCTTGCAGCGAAGCGGTCTGTTGATGGGCTTATTGCAAACTTCGTCGTGCTTATTGCTGATTGGTATGCTTTGCGGGGCAGTATGGGCAAAACAGGCGTGGGGCGACTACTGGACATGGGACCCCAAGGAGTGCTGGGCACTGGCGACATGGATGCTCACGCTCATTGGCATGCACCTCAAGATAAAGAGCGAAGACCCCAAGGTACAAAAGACTATGCTTGTGCTACTTGTAGTCTTTGTCCTGCTCAGTTTCGCTGCCATGCAGATGACATGGTATGGCGTGAACTACCTCCCCTCGGCAGAGTTAAGCCTACACACGTATGGGAGATAAAACGACCGTCTTGCAACTGACAGACCGCGCTCCGCGCTGACAGACTAAACGACCGCACTTCGTGCTGTACGACTGAAATAGTATCGCTTGTAAATCAGTCGTTCAGTGAAACGGTCTGACAGTGAAACGGTCGTTTAGTGAAACGGTCAAACACTCAACTACATACAAACTAACAATAAACAAAAACATTATGAAAACCCAAACGAAGAAAGTGCTGTACATCCTCCTTGCAGTGGTCGTGCTGGCGATTGCCGGCTATGCCATCTACGGACATTGTGCGCACAACCGCATCCCAGCGGATGCTAGTCAAGAGGAACAAGTGATGGCAGTATTGCAGAACAACAACTGCTTTGCCTGCCACGCAGCCGCCCCCGAGTTACCTTTCTACGCTTCCTTCCCCGTCATTGGTCCGATGATGGACGAGCATGTGCGCCACGCACAGCGCTTCACCGACCTCAAAGCGGCAACGGCTGATCTCGCTGCTATCTCGGAGCCCGAGTTAGCCAAACTGGAGCACAGCACCCTGCTTGGCACGATGCCTATCAGCCAGTACAAGATGATTCACTGGGGCACAGGGCTGAACAACAAAGAGAAAGCCGTGCTGCTGCAATGGATTGCCGATGTGCGCGCGGCGCGTTTCTGCAACGGTCTGTCGGCAGCCGAGCATGCCAACGAGCCCCTGCAAGCCCTGCCCGCTTCCTTACCTACCTGCCCCGAGCAAGTAGCGCTGGGCGAGCGTATGTACAACGACCCGCGTATCTCTTTAGACGGCACCATATCCTGCGCCACCTGTCATATCCTCAACCAAGGCGGCGTGAGCAACCCCGCTTATCGCACCTCCGAGGGTATCTACGGACAGTTCGGCGGCGTGAATGCACCTACCGTTTACAATGCGTATTTCAACCTCCAACAGTTCTGGAACGGTCGTGCTGCCGACCTGCAAGAGCAAGCCGCAGGTCCTCCGGTGAACCCCGTGGAGATGGGCGACCAGACATGGGATGACATCGTAGCACGCCTGCGTCAAGACAAAGCCCTCGTCAAGGAGTTTGAGCAACTCTTCCCCGAAGAAGGACTCACGCAAAACACCGTTACGCTCGTCATTGCCGAGTATGAGAAGACCCTGCTCACCCCCGACTGTGCTTTCGACCTTTGGCTGAAAGGCGACGCTGACGCACT
>JALFGC010000003.1 GCA_022777485.1 Bacteroidales bacterium | reverse complement strand
GTGCGCCGCCATGAACTCCAATATATGCGACACCTCTATCAGGGTGTTGTCCTTCATCGCATTACCAAAAATAGCGATAACCATACTCTACTAATACCTTATACAATAAATGGAATATCTAACACTGGGAACTATCAGAGATAGATAATGATTACTTATGTAACAGTTTGACAATCATTGCACTTAGCGGTGCTATTGTGCAAGGTTTGGTCATGTCCACTGTTGTATCAGTCAGTATCTCTGTACCCTGAGGTTGGTATTTGTCTGTTATTTCTGCATAGTGGTCCATCGGAATCACTCTCTCTTCTTCGCTTGCGTTGACAAACACAAACACGGCTTCATCCGTGTTGTAGCGGAAGAAAGCGTAGGTGTTGTCTCGTCCCATAAAGTGCATGGTGCGTCCGGTGTGGATGACTGGCTCGCCTTTGCGCCATTGGAAGAGACGGCTCTGGAAGTCGAACATCTCTTGCTGTTGAGGAGTTACATCCTTGCCGAGCGGCAGCGGCATACGCAATGCAGAGTGCCCGATAGAACGGTCGGCAGAACGCATCGCGTACTCGTCGCCGGCGAACACTTGCGGAATACCGCGCATGGTGGCAAGCAGCACATAACCCAACTTCACGCGGCGCGGGTCATGGTCTTTCACAATGTCGGCAAAGCGGTCCATATCGTGGTTGCCAAGGAACATAAACAGTTTATTCACATCGGCATAGAGGTAGTCCTGTGCCACAGCGTCGTATACGCGTGTCAGTCCTGCGCCCCATTCCTTGCCATCGTTCTCCAACGCCTGACGAATGCTCTCCTCCACGGGGAAGTCCATCACGGTGGGCAGGTTGCTGTCGAACCCGTTGTAGTTCTTCACGCCGGATTGCCAATAGGCAACGGCGCTCGCGGGACGCGTCCAGCATTCGCCCACGATATTGATGTACGGGTACTCCTCGCGGATGGCTTTCAGCCACTTGCTGCCGGGCACAGGCTCGATATACGGATATGTATCCACGCGCAGACCGTCCAAGTTGGCATACTCAATCCACCAGATAGCCCATTGCTGGAAGTACTTGAGCAGGTCGGGGTTCTCTAAATTCATATCGGGCATCGGCTTGTCGAACCAACCACGGTTGCTCAACTTTCGGTCGTATTCCGAGGCATTGGTGTCGTAATTGGCTGAGAAGACATTGCTGGTGGTGGTGAACTCGTCGAATTGGTTAATCCAATCGTGGTAAGGCAGGTCTTTCATCCACCAGTGGGTGCTGCCGCAATGGTTGGGAACCATGTCCATCAGCACTTTGATTCCTTTCTCATGTGCTTTCTCTACCATGCTGCAATATAGTTCATTAGAGCCGTAGCGCGGGTCGATATGATAGTAGTCGGAGCATGCGTAGCCGTGGTAACTCCATGCCGCCTCGTTGTCCTCCAAGAGTGGGGTGGGCCAGATGGCGGTAGCGCCCAATTTACTGATATGGTCAAACTGGCTGATGATACCCGCAATGTCACCGCCGAAGCGTCCGTGGATATTGCTCTTGTCAGTTTTTTCTGCCATCTGCGGCAGGTTGTTGTTGCTCTCATCGCCATCTACAAATCGGTCGGACATGATGAGGTATACCACATCTGCCGAGGTGAACGATTGCCGCATGCGGCTGCCTTCGCGACGGGGGTTGATGGTGTACGTCCAAGTGGCTTTCTTCTTGTTTTTGGTGAGCGTAATGCGATAAGTGCCGGCTTGCTTAACATCCATATCCACAAACAGATAGTTGGGACTCTCGGCGTTGTGTTGCGCCTTAGGTACAAGCCCTAAGCATTGTCCGCGCATCACTTTGTTGCCGACCACTTCTTGCACCGTTACTTGTGCGTCAGCCAAGTCCTCGCCCTGAAAGAGCAAGGTGAGCGGTGTATTCATCTCTATCCACCAGCACAGCGGCTCCACACGCTGAATAACCGGCTTTGCATTCATTACCATACTCATGGCTAAAAAACTGATAATCACTAAGAATTTGTTTTTCATACAATAGATTTATATATAAAGTTATGTTTTGATTTGACAAATGTCTTTTTATATCTCCCTAACTTTTATCGCATTTAAGGTATTGTGCTCGGCTTTCATTTGGCGGAACTTCTGCCAAAAGACTTTCATTTCGGGGTTGGTGCCCTCGATAAACTCCTCGTTCCCCTGCATATCTATGCGGTCGAA
>JALFGC010000067.1 GCA_022777485.1 Bacteroidales bacterium | reverse complement strand
GATGAAGGTATTTAAGTTTGGTGGAGCGTCGGTGAAGAATGCTGCGGGAGTGCGCAATCTTTGCGAGATAGTGGCTCGGACGGAAGGCGAGTTGCTGGTGGTGGTGTCTGCTATGGGCAAGACAACCAATGCCTTGGAGCGCGTGGTGGCAGCCAAGATGGCGGGCTTGGAAGAGCAAGCCGAGACGGAATGGGCGGCTATCATGGATTACCACATGCAGATAATGAGCGAGTTGGGGCTGAAGAATAATGTGGACCTGCGCCTGCCGACGGAGATACCATTCTGCAAAAAAGACAGTTACGATAAGAACTACGACCAAGTGGTGTCAATGGGTGAGTTGATGTCCACGCAGATCGTGGCGGTTTACCTGTTGAGCCAAGGGATTGCGACGGAGTGGTGGAATGTGCCGAAACTTCTGCGGACGGATGCTACTTTCTGCGAAGGAAAAGTGGATATGGAGGTGTCGGAGAAGCAGATTGTAGAGGGGTGGAATAGGGAGAATCGTCCGCGCGTGGTGGTGGCGCAAGGGTTCATTGGCGGCACGGCAAACGGTGAACGCACGACCTTAGGTAGAGAAGGCTCGGACTATTCGGCGGCGCTGTTCGGGAACTTCCTGCAAGCCGAGTCGGTAACGATATGGAAGGATGTGCCCGGCATATTGAACGCTGACCCGCGGTTGGTGGCAGACACGGTGCTGATACCGGAGTTGTCATATAACGACGCAGTAGAGTTGTCGTATTCCGGCGCGCAGATTATTCACCCGAAGACGATACGCCCGCTGGAGAATAAGCATATCCCGTTGTATGTAAAACCCTTCGGCGACCCGACAGCCAAAGGGAGTGTGATACACGCTGACGCCAAAGGGCCGATAGAGGTGCCTATATATATATGGAAGAAGAATCAGGTGCTGATGACCATGCGGGCGAAAGATTTTTCGTTTGTGTTGGAGGAGAGTTTGAGCCATATCTTCGATGTGATAAAAGAACATCGGTTGCGGGTGTCGCTGATACAGTCGTCGGCGGTGAGCATCACGGTATGCGTGGACAACAGCCGGTACTTGCAGAGCGCATTGGAGCAATTGTCGGAGAACTATCGGGTGGTGTACAACGAACACCTGTCGTTGCTGACTATCCGCGGCGTAACGCCGGAGATACTGGCGCGCGAGAAAGAGGGACGGGAGATATTATTGAGTCAAACTACGCGCAGAATGGCAAGGCTGGTGATGAAAGAGGCGTGAGGCGCAGGGGAAAGAAATTTAATACCTTATTATATCATGAACAGCTATTTGCAGCAGTATTTGAGTGCTGCGTATTGGAAAGATTTATGCCTGAGTTTTTGGCATGCCTTGCACACTAAAAAGTTTTGGCGCGAGTTAGTGGTGATGACCATCGGCATGATGCTGGGTGCCGCCGCTGTGTACTACTTCCTAATGCCGAGCCACTTGATTATCGGTACTATCTCGGGTTTGTCCATCGTGATAAACACGCTGATAGGCGGCGATGCGGACACTTTTTCCTATCTTGTGATGGGTATCAATGCGTTCTTGCTGCTGCTGGCGTTCTTGTTGATAGGCAATGAGTTTGGTGCGAAGACGGTTTATACCGCAATGATTCTTGGTCCGCTGACACAGTTGTGGGATAGAATTTATCCGAGTACGAACTTTACTCACCAAGTGATTACTGACCCCGTATTACAAGCGCGTTTACAAGCGGGAGAGACGGTAGTGGACACGCATGGGAATCCTTATCTGCTTGACCGCGCTGGGAATGTGCTGGAGCAGGTGCGCGACTCAGTGATGTCGGCTGGACTGGGCATGGGCGATGTGTGGTTCGACTTGCTGTGTTTTGTGTTGCTGCTGTCGGCATGTCAGGCAATAGAGTTTCGTATCAATGCTTCGACAGGCGGATTGGATATTTTAGCGAAGATTATCAACAAGTACTTCCACTTTGATATAGGGACTTCGGTAACAATAGGCGGGGCGTTGATTTGTTGCTCGGCATTCTTTATCAACGACTTCCGTATGGTGGTTATTGGCTTGATTGGAACATGGATTAACGGATTGGTAATCAACTACTTCTCTGCTTCTATCAGTCTACGTAAGCGAGTATGTATCATCTCGCCGGAATATGAGCGGATACGGCAGTTTATTGTGAATGACTTGGTGCGCGGTTGCTCTTTGTATAAAGTGACGGGCGGATTTAAGAACGAAGAGAATATCGAGATACAGGCTCTGCTGACACCGGATGAGTTTGCTTCGTTGATGAAGTTCATGTCGGAGAATAAGATTCACGCCTTCACGACGGCAGGCAACTGCTCGGAAGTGTATGGACTATGGATCAAGCACAAGAAACGGCATGGGAAGATAGAGATTGATACCACGGAGTGATTTACGATTATTCATTTTCTAATACATAAGTGATATGAAACCGACTCTTTTTGTCTTGGCTGCGGGAATGGGCAGCCGCTATGGCGGACTGAAGCAGATTGACGGGCTTGGTCCGAGTGGTGAAACAATAATGGATTACAGCGTGTATGATGCGCTTCGTGCCGGTTTTGGCAAAGTAGTGTTTGTGATTCGCAAAGATTTTGAGGAGGCTTTTCGCAAGGCTGTTATCTCAAAGTATGCGGACAAAGTGCCTTGTGAGGTATGCTTCCAATCGGTGGATAAAGTGCCGGAAGGATGTACCTACAATCCCGAGCGCACGAAGCCATGGGGTACGAATCATGCTGTGCTGATGGCGAAAGGTCTGATTAACGAGCCTTTTGCGGTAATCAATGCAGATGATTTCTATGGTCGCGAATCGTTCCAAGTGTTGGCGGACTATTTGAAATCTGTGGAAGGCACGACAGGCAAGTACTGCATGGTTGGATATCGCGTGGCAAACACACTGAGCGAGAATGGTAGTGTGAGCCGTGGCGTGTGTGCAACGGATGAGAACGGCTATTTGACCGACGTGGTAGAGCGCACGAAGATTGAGAAAGTGGGCGATAAGATTATCTATACTGAAGACGGTGTGGATACGGAGATTTCTCCTAACTCGCCGGTTTCGATGAATATGTGGGGCTTTACTCCGGAGTACTTCGAGTATGTTGAGAAAGCCTTTGTGGAGTTCCTTCAAGCACGCGGACAAGAGTTGAAGTCGGAGTTCTATATCCCGACGCTTGTGAACGACATGATTCGTAGTGGTGAAGCGACTTGTAAGGTGCTGGACACTACCTCCAAATGGTTTGGCGTTACCTACGCAGAAGACCGTCCGCAGGTGGTGATGAAGATTAACAACCTTGTGAAAGAGGGTGTTTATCCGGAGAAGTTGTTTTAGTTAGCGGCAATGCTAACGCATGTTAATTCATAAATCCTTATTCAAAAGATGGCACGCATTTTAGTAACAGGCGGTACGGGCTATATCGGCTCGCATACCGTGGTAGAATTGATGCAGCAAGGATATGATGTAACTATCGTGGATAACCTGAGCAATTCCAGTGTGGATGTGCTCGATGGCATATCTGCCATAGTCGGGCGTCGTCCTGAGTTTGCAAATATAGATTGCAATGACTATGTGAGTATGGAGGCTGTGTTTAAGCAGTATCCTGATATTGTGGGTGTTATCCACTTTGCAGCCAGCAAGGCAGTAGGCGAATCTGTAGAGAAACCACTGATGTATTATCGCAATAACCTTGGTTCGCTCATCACGCTGTTGGAGGTAATGCGTCGGTATCATGTTTACAATATCGTGTTCTCGTCGTCATGCACCGTCTATGGTCAACCAGACAAAGACCATTTGCCTGTGGATGAGACGGCTCCAATACAGAAAGCGTTGTCGCCCTATGGCAATACGAAGCAGATAAACGAAGATATTATCTACGATGAGGCGCATGCCGACAGTTCGTTGCACGCGACTATCTTGCGCTATTTCAACCCGATAGGCGCACACCCGTCCGCGTTGATAGGCGAGTTGCCCAACGGTGTGCCTAACAACCTGCTTCCTTTTGTTACGCAGACGGCGGCGGGCTTGCGCGCTGAGTTGAAAGTCTTTGGTGATGACTACAATACGCCGGACGGTTCTTGCATTCGCGACTACATCTATGTGGTGGACTTGGCAAAGGCGCATGTGAAAGCCGTAGAGCGTATGCTGGCAGGCACTCCGACGGAGCAGGTAGAAGTTTTCAACCTCGGTACGGGACGTGGTTTGTCCGTGCTGGAGATTGTGCGCGACTTCGTGGAGGCAACGGGCGTGAATGTGCCTTATCAGATTGTTGGTCGTCGCGAAGGCGATATTGAGAAGGTGTGGGCAAACCCGAAGAAAGCCAACGAGGTGCTGGGCTGGAAAGCCGATACTCCTGTGAAGGATGTGCTGGTTTCTGCATGGAACTGGGAGAAACACCTGCGGAATATTCAGTGAGACTGCGCTTCACGCTGTAAGACAGCGAAGCGTTCTCATAATTCATAATTCATAATTCATAATTAGCAAAGGTGCTTTATTTATTGAAGTTTACACCGCGTTTGTTTCATAAAATCTGGGGCGGGGAGCATATCAAAGAGTGGTATCGTCCCGCCTCGGATAGTTTTGAGAACGTGGGAGAGAGTTGGCTTATTTCGGCAGTGGAGAAATATCCTACTGAGGTATCGAATGGTCCTCACGCGGGCGATAGCCTGCAAGACTTGCTGGAAGTGTATATGAGTGAGTTGGTGGGCGACCGTGTGTATGAGACCTTTGGCAATACCTTTCCGCTGTTGGTGAAGTTTATTGACGCGGCAGACGACCTAAGCATTCAGGTACATCCCGATGATGACTATGCCTGGGAGCATGTGGGGACTATGGGTAAGACGGAGATGTGGTATGTGATGGACTCGGAGCCGGAGGCAGCGCTCTTGTTGGGATGGAAGCACGATGTGGACGAGGCGCATATTCGCGAGGCGATACATGAAGGCGACCTGCAGGAGCATCTGCAACTCTTCCCTGTGAAGCGCGGCGATGTGGCCTTGATTGAGGCGAAGACAGTGCATGCCATCAAGCAAGGCACGGTGGTGGCTGAGATACAAGAGAACAGCGATATCACCTACCGTCTGTACGACTACAACCGCGTGGGCAACGATGGCAAGATGCGTCCGCTGCACTTGGAGTCTGCATTGGAGGTACTGGACTTTTCTGCCCACAAAGCGTGTAGGGTAGAGCACCATCCGGTCTGCGAAAAGGATAAGCAGACGGAGGTTGTTTCGCTTGCTCGGACACCCTATTTCACTACCAATCGTCTGTCCGTTGCAGCACCTGTGCAGCGCGACTATGCTGCATTGGATTCATTTGTTATCTACATCTGCACTGAGGGGCATGTTTCAGTGAAGGCGTTAGACTGCGAGAAGGATGTGCCTTCAGAGGTTAATCTGCAGAAAGGTGAGGCGGTGCTGATACCCGCTAGTTTGAACGATATTGTTGTGATTCCGCAAACGCCCTCTGAGTTGCTGGAGGTGTATGTCGAGTGCTGAAGGGCTTTTGTAGAATGTGGTTACGATCTACGATAGGGCGATGGAGATGTTTGTCGTAGAGAAGGCTACCGGCGAGGTGATTAGGCGGCAGATGGTGCAAGATTCCGCGCAAGTGCACTTTGATACCACCCTACAAAGGGAGGGAGAGGACCCACCCCGACCCTCCCTACAAAGGGAGGGAGAAAAGTAAGACCTGCGGGAGACCCGCGATAGACCCGCGAAAGACCCACGAAAGACCCGCGAAAAAGAAGGGGCGTTTTGTGGGTTTATTGGAGCACAAAAAGAGTTTCCGTGGCTCGGGTTACTGCGGTGTATAGCCAACGGAGATACTCCCGTTGCGGCATGGGATGTCCTCCTTCGAAGGAGGTGGAGGATGAAGCCGTGAGCGGCAAGTCGAGAAAGACTCGTTTCCATTGCCCGCCCTGCGCTTTGTGGCAAGTTACGGCATATGCAAAACGAACCTGCAAGGCGTTGTAGTAGGGAGATTCAAAGATTTTCTTCGTTAACTCTTTTCGATTGCGTATCTCGGGATAGTCTTCGGCTATTCGGGTGAATAGTTGTTTTTGCAGTGCCACCGTGTCGGCGGGGGAATCGACCAAAAGGCTGTCTATCCACAGCATGCAATCTATCTCAAAATCATAGTCCATAGCCCTCAACGAGGCTTCCACAAAGCGAAAACCGTACATCTCGCGTTCGTGGCGCAGCCGCACCACTTCGAACATATCGCCGTTGGCGATGAAGGGCAGGTTTTCGTAGTCCTTTGTCCAGAAATAGTTGTTTTTGCAGACCATTAGTCGGTCTCCAGCAGAGAGTTCGTCCTCTTTCCAGAGTATTCGTGCGCGCACCCCTTGGTTGAAGAGGTTGGTGCGCTTGTTGCTGCGGGTGATGATGAGCGTTTCTTCCTCTCCGACCTCTCGGTAGGCTTGCTCTAAAGTGTCGATGAACTCGTTGTTCGACAGGGATTGCACATCGTGTGCGGGGGTGGGGAAGTGTGTGTCGTCAGGGAGCGCGGCGCTGCGGTTGAGTTGTTCGCGGATGAGTGTAGCGTTGGCTAAAATGCCAGAGTCTAAGGCTTGTCTTGCGACTTGCGTGAGTGAGAATGCCGACACCTCCAAGCCGTATCCTCGGAGCCTGTCTGCGTCCAGAGCGGGGCTATTGTCGCTTCCGACGGGTGGTAACTGTGCGTCATCGCCCAGGAGGAAGAGGGAGCAGCCGTCTCCCGAATACACATATTTAATAAGGTCATCCATGAGACTACCGCTTCCGAAGACGCCATTGTCGCGCGTGGCAGAGAGCATGGACGCCTCATCTACGATGAAGAGCGTCTGCTTGTGGCGGTTGTCTGCCAGCGAGAAGGCTTCCACGCCCAATTGCTGCTGGCGATAGATGTATTTGTGTATCGTGAATGCGGCTTTACCGGAATATCGTGCAAGCACTTTGGCTGCTCTTCCCGTGGGTGCAAGCAAAATGCATGGTTGTTGCAGACCTTCCAATGCCCGCACGAGGGCACTCACCACGCTTGTCTTTCCTGTGCCTGCATAGCCCTTGAGCAGGAAGCATTTTTCGCGGCAAGGCGAGACCAGAAACGCCCCCAATAGGCGGAAAAGCCCCTCCTTCTCCTCGTTGGGTACGAACGGTAATTCGGCTCGAATACGCTGTATAATGAAGTCCTCTAACATTTATTTTCACTTTTTTCCAAAATTATTTGCTCATGTCAAAAAAAAGTAGTACCTTTGCAGTCGGTTTAGGGTAAGTCCTACACGACCAGCTCCCTCCCAATTCCCCCAGGTCTTGACCGAAGCAAGGGTAAGAGGTCGTAGCGGTGCGATGTAGATTGCTTACCCTTTTTTTGTCCATATGGTGTTATTCGATTGTCAAATCGGCACAAAGGTACTGCTTTTTTTTGAGATATGCAAACTTTTTTCTCATTCCGATCATGTTTAGACTTCGAGAGATAGAGACTTGCGACGCTGCTTATCCTTGGGTAGAGCAGCTGTGGCTCGCTTCATTTCCTACTACGGAGCGCCGCGATACCGCGGCGCAACGAAACAATACAGATAAGCGTATGAACTTCCATTGTATGTTGGCGGAAGACGATGGGAAAGCCGTGGGGTTCATTACCTATTGGCAGTTCGAGGATTTCTGCTACGGCGAGCATTTGGCGACTGACCCAGCCAGCCGTAATCATGGATATGGTGGGTGCATATTGCAGGCTTTGCGTGCTCATTTGGATACTCAATATGCCCCGTCAATACCCTTTGTCTTGGAAGTGGAAATGCCCACGGACGACCTGTCGCGCCGCAGGATTGCTTTTTATGAACGCCATGGTTTCGCCCTTTGGAAAAAGTGCGCATACATGCAACCACCTTACCGCCCCACGGATGAGCCTTTGCCGATGTTGCTCATGGTAGAAGGTCGGTTGGATGAGGGAAAAGACTTCTTGCGAGTGAAAGAAACCATTCACAAAGAGGTGTACGGAGTATGTTTCAGTTAGAGAGTGCATACAAGCCTACTGGCGACCAGCCGCAGGCGATACAAGCCTTGGTGGACGGCATCAAGGCAGGTGCTGACGCGCAGGTGTTGCTGGGCGTAACGGGCAGCGGCAAGACCTTCACGGTGGCGAATGTGATAGCGGAGCTGAATCGCCCGACGCTTATCATGAGCCACAACAAGACGCTCGCGGCGCAGTTGTATTCGGAGATGAAGGCGTTCTTCCCGCACAACGCGGTGGAGTATTTCGTTTCGTACTACGACTACTACCAGCCCGAAGCCTACATCCCCTCCACCGACACCTATATTGATAAAGACTTGAGTATCAATGAGGAGATAGACCGCTTGCGATTGTCTGCCACTGCGGCGTTGCTCAGCGGGCGGAAGGATGTGATAGTGGTGTCGTCGGTGAGTTGTATCTACGGCTTAGGCTCGCCGCAGGATATGTCGGCGCAGAGTATTCACCTGAGGGTGGGCGACCTGCTGCCGATGGATGATTTTCTGAAGATGCTGGTGGCAGCGCAGTATATCCGCAATGATATAGAACTCACGCGCGGGCGATTCCGCGTGAAGGGGGATACGGTGGATATCGCACTGGCATACGCGGAGATAGTGGTGCGAGTGGAGTTCTTCGGCAACGAGATAGACAGCATCTCCGAGGTCAGCACGCTCACGGGCATGGAGGGGGCGCAGTTTGCGGAATACAACATCTCGCCGGCGACCATCTTCGTTACTTCGCGCGAGCGGATAGACGCTGCCATGGGGCAGATAAAGCATGACCTTGCCAACCAAGTGCTGCATTTCCAAGAGATAGGCGAGCCGCTGTATGCCAAGCGCATAGAAGACCGCGTGAAGTACGACTTGGAGATGATTCAGGAGTTGGGCTACTGCTCCGGCGTGGAGAACTACAGCCGCTATTTTGACGGGCGTGAGCCGGGGACGCCGCCGTACTGTCTGCTGGACTACTTCCCGAAAGACATGCTGCTGGTGATAGACGAGAGCCATGTTACCGTGCCGCAGATACGCGGAATGTACGGGGGCGACAAGGCGCGGAAGGATAACCTTGTGAACTATGGTTTCCGCTTGCCTGCTGCCCGCGACAACCGCCCGCTGACGTTCGATGAGTTCTTGGAGAAGACGGGGCAGACCATCTTCGTCTCTGCCACTCCGGACGAGTATGAGTTGCAGCGTGCAGAGGGCGTGGTGATAGACCAGTTGATTCGCCCGACGGGCTTGCTCGACCCCGAGATAGACGTGCGCCCGAGTGAGCACCAAGTGGACGACCTGATGGACGAGATACAGCAGCGTATCCGCCTCAACGAGCGCGTACTGGTTACTACGCTGACTAAGCGCATGGCTGAGGAGTTGGACGACTACCTGCGGCGCTACGGCATACGGTCGGCGTATATCCATTCGGATATAGACACGATAGAGCGGGTGAAGATTATGGAAGATCTGCGCAAGGGGCTGTACGATGTGCTGGTAGGCGTGAACCTGCTGCGCGAGGGACTGGATCTGCCGGAGGTGTCGCTGGTGGCGATACTGGATGCAGACAAGCCTGGGTTCCTGCGCGACCAACGGTCGCTGACACAGACGGCAGGGCGCGCGGCAAGGCATGTGCACGGGAAAGTGATTATGTACGGCGACAGCATCACGCCCGCCATGCAGGCGACTATCGATGAGACCAACCGCCGCCGCACCATTCAAATGGCGTACAACGAGGCACACGGCATCACGCCTACGCCGCTCCACAAAGCCATCACCACCTCTGCGCTCTCGGCGCTCTACAAAGACCCCGAGGCAGAGAAACAGCGCGTGGAGGAGAAAATAAAAGAGGGCTGGAAGACTGCGGCTTGGCAACAGATGAATGCCAAAGACCTGAAGAAAGCCATTGAGCAGAAACGCCGCGCGATGTTAGCGGCTGCCAAAGACCTGAACTTCGACCAAGCCGCCTTCTTGCGCGATGAGATGCTGCAAATGGAGGACAAACTGCAAGCGATGGAATGAACTTCTAATATAGAAGAATGCGTATAGACGGAAATAAGATAGTGCTATTCTAAAGAAGGAAAATACTGAAAAAGAATGTAATATCTTATTTTTTTCGTTGTAAGTAGTGTGTATGTCAATAATTTTTAGTATCTTTGCAGTCGATTTCATAGTCGCCCTACATGAGATTTATGACTAAAAGTATTAACAATAACATTTTTTAATGATAATGAACGCATTTGTATTTCCCGGTCAGGGTGCCCAATTTACGGGTATGTGTAAGGACCTTTATGACGCTCACAAAGAAGCGCGAGAGATGTGCGAGAAAGCCAATGAATTGCTTGGTTTTCGTTTGACAGATATTATGTTTGAGGGAACGGCAGAGGACCTGAAGCGAACGGATGTGACCCAGCCCGCTGTTTTCCTTCATTCGGTGGTTGCCGCTCGTTTGTTAACGACGCTAAAACCAGACATGGTGGCAGGTCATAGTTTGGGTGAGTTTAGTGCGTTGGTGGCTTGTGGTGCACTCCGTTTTGAAGATGCTTTGGTATTGGTGAGCAAGCGTGCACAAGCAATGCAACGGGCTTGTGAAGTGAGACCGGGTACGATGGCGGCGGTACTTGGATTGGCGGATGAAAGAGTGGATGAGTTGTGCCAACTGAATTCCGATTGCCATGTAGTGGCAGCCAACTTCAATTGTCCCGGACAAGTGGTTATTTCGGGCGAAGTAGAAGGAGTGGACCGCTTGTGTGTGATTATGAAAGCAAATGGAGCAAAGCGTGCGCTCCGATTGCCCGTGGGCGGTGCATTTCACTCTCCGCTTATGCAACCGGCAGCAGAAGAACTTAAAGAGGCTATCATGGAAACGGAGTTCCATACACCTTTCTGCCCCATTTATCAGAATGTGAATGCTTATCCGCAGACTAATCCGGAGCAGATTCGTGAAAACCTGTTGTCTCAATTGACCAGTTCTGTACGTTGGACACAAACGGTACGCAACATGATAGTAGATGGTGCTGACCATTTCTACGAGTTTGGTCCCGGTGATGTCCTAAAAGGATTGATACATAAAATAGCCCCGGAAGTTATTGCTGAATAATGGTAGAGGGGCCCTAACCCACGGCACAATTATGGAAAACTATATCGTCTCAGCGCGTAAATATCGTCCGCTCAATTTTGAGTCAGTTGTAGGGCAAAAGGCACTCACGCAGACTCTGCAGAATGCCATTCGGCAGAACCACTTGGCACATGCCTATTTGTTCTGTGGACCGCGTGGCGTAGGTAAAACGACTTGCGCCCGCATCTTTGCCAAGACCATCAACTGCCTGAATCCCACTTCAGGGCACGACGCCTGCAACGAGTGTGAGTCCTGCCGTGCGTTCAACGAAGGACGCTCCTTCAATATCCATGAACTGGATGCAGCCTCCAACAACTCGGTTGAAGACATCCGCTCGCTCATTGACCAAGTGCGTATCCCGCCACAGATAGGTAAGTATTCCGTCTATATCATTGACGAGGTGCATATGCTTTCTACCGGTGCGTTCAACGCCCTTTTGAAGACCTTGGAGGAACCGCCTTCGTATGCTATCTTCATCTTGGCAACTACCGAGAAACACAAGGTATTGCCTACTATTCTCAGCCGATGCCAAGTGTATGACTTCGCGCGTATCACCATTGCCGATACGATTGCCCATTTGCAGCATGTTGCGCAGAAAGAAGGTGTCAACGTATCGGATGAAGCCCTGAATGTGGTGGCGCAGAAGGCAGATGGCGGTATGCGCGATGCGCTCAGTATCTTCGACCAACTCGTCTCTTTCTGCGGCAATACCATTACCTACGAGCGTACCATCGAGGTGCTGAATGTGCTTGATTCCGACTACTATTTCCGCATGGTGGATTTTGCCCTCGCACACGATGTAACAGGTGCATTGCTGTTGCTGAACGAAGTCTTGCAGAAAGGCTTCGATGCCGGCAATTTCACTACTGGTTTGGCGCAACACCTCCGCGATGTGTTGGTTGCCAAAGACCCGCAGACCATCACATTGCTTGAGACGGCGGATACCATTCGTCAGCACTATGCCGCACAGGGGCAGCATTGTGCACCACAGTGGCTCTTTGCTGCGCTGGATATACTCAATACTTGCGATATAAACTATCGCACTGCCAAGAACAAACGCCTTACGGTGGAGTTGGCACTAATTCGTATGACGCAATTGGGTGTGCAAGCCGTTACGACTACATCAACCCCTATTCAGCGTATTCAGCATAATCAGACTGCTCAGAATAGTCAGAATACTCAGACTACTCAGAGTGTTCAGAATACTCAGACTACTCCGAAAGCGCAGACTATGCCGAAGATGCCGACTACTCCTCATCTTCCGAAAGCACCTACCATTTCCTCTATTCCTCAGATTCCGAGCATCAATGGGGTAGGGAATGTCCCTACTGCGGCTCCTGCGGTACCCGCGCAGAAGGCGGAAGCGCCTGTCCCCCCGCAGAATAACCCTTTTACGGTAGACCGGTTCAATGACGCGTGGACCGGTCTGAAAACCTACTTCGGTAAAGAAGATTCGCGTCTCCAAAATGTGGTATCGTTTTACCAGCCGGTGCTCCATAATCAGCAGTCTGCTACCCTTGAGTTGCCCAATCAATGGGAACTGGAGGAGGTCAAGAAGGCATTGCCGCGTATCCATGCGTACCTACATCAGCAACTAAAAAATGACCAACTGACGCTCTCCCTCAAAGTGGCGCAATACACCCACGAGCAACGCGCCTTCACGGCAGAAGAACGTTATAAGGTGATGCTCGAAGAGAACGCTGCTCTCAATACGTTCAAAGAGCAGTTCGCACTACAAATAGACTAAGCAACACCCATAAACGAATAAACCCATAAACCCCTAATTGCCTTGCCCGACCTAAAAGCATATCTCCCTACTACTCGCAAAGAGTTAGACATCCGCGGATGGGACGAAGTGGATATCATCCTCTTCTCCGGTGATGCGTATGTGGACCATCCGCAGTTTGGTGCGGCGGTTATTGGGCGTGTGCTGGAGCATGCGGGCTATCGGGTGGCGCTTGTGCCGCAACCAGACTGGCACGGGGACCATCGCGACTTCACTAAGTTGGGCAAGCCACGCCTTTTCTTCGGCGTAACGGCAGGCGCAATGGACTCCATGGTGAACCACTACACGGCTGCCAAGCGCAAGCGCTCCGATGATGCCTACACCCCCGAAGGCAAAGCGGGCATGCGTCCCGACTACTGCACCATTACTTATTGCCAAATCCTCAAACAGCATTTTCCTAATACTCCCATTGTGATTGGCGGTATAGAGGCGTCTATGCGCCGTCTCACACACTACGACTATTGGGCAGATACCCTCAAACCCTCCATCTTGCTTGATTCCAAAGCCGACCTGCTTATTTATGGTATGGGCGAGCAAGCCATCGTGGAGATTGCGAAGCATATCGCTGCCAGCAAACCGCTGACTGACATCCCGCAGACAGCCTACCTTGCTACCGATATCCGCCCTGAGGAGAACGATATCCTTCTTCATTCCCACGAGGCAGCGTGCCAAGACAAACGCAAGCACGCAGAGAACTTCCGCCATATCGAAACGGAGAGTAACAAGATTCTGGCGAAACGCCTTATCCAGCCCGTTGGAAAGAAGCAGGTGGTGGTCAATCCTCCATACCCGCCTATCTCGCAGGAGGAGTTGGATGCCATCTACGACCTACCTTTCCAGTACCTGCCGCACCCCAAATACAAAGACAAGCGAATCCCCGCCTACGAGATGATTCGTTTCTCGGTTTGTATGCACCGCGGTTGCTTCGGAGGTTGCTCGTTTTGCACTATCTCCGCTCACCAAGGCAAACAAATTGTATCACGCTCCAAGGCGTCTATTTTGCGTCAAATCAAGCAGTTGCAGACTCTCCCTGAGTGGCGGGGTGTCCTCTCTGACTTGGGTGGTCCGTCGGCGAATATGTACGGCATGCATGGGAAAGACCTCTCGCTTTGTCAGCAGTGCGCTCGCCCATCTTGCCTCACGCCCTCTATCTGCAAGAACCTTAATCAAGATTTCCACCCCTTGTTGGATGTGTATCGAACGGTGGATAATCTTTCCGAAGTGAGGCATGCGTTTGTAGGCTCTGGTATTCGCTACGACTTGATGTCCGAAGAATACGGTAAACAACTCATCATGCGGCATGTGAGCGGGAGACTGAAAGTGGCACCCGAACATACCTCACCCGAAGTGCTGAAACTCATGCGCAAACCTTCGTGGGAGCATTTCTTGCAGTTCCGTGACTTCTTCCTCCGCATCAACGAGCAGGCGAACATGCACCAGCAACTCATCCCGTACTTCATCTCCTCCCATCCGGGTTGCACCAACCGCGACATGGCGCACCTCGCCGAGTGGACAAAGAAAATGCACTATCGTCCCGAGCAGGTGCAGGACTTCACCCCCACGCCGATGACCCTCTCCACCACCATGTTCTACACCGGTCTCAACCCCTACACCATGCAACCCGTCTATGTCGCTCGCACCCCGAAAGAGAAGAAACAGCAAAATCGGTATTTCTTTTGGTGGAAACAATAATAACTTGAAAATATGTAAATTAAATCTCTATGCAATTACGCAAAACAAGATATCAGATTAACCCTAAAACGCTCGCGATGGAGCGTGTAGAGATGGGGTTCAAGTACTGGTTGCGTCGCTCCGGATGGTATCTCATTGGGGGTGTCTGCATTGGAATTGTATTCTTCTTGATTTTCTTCTATTTCTTTCCCTCCCCGCGAGAGTCCCAACTCAAGCAGCAGAATCGCAACCTTGAGGCGCAGTTGCAGGTGCTCAACAAGCAGGTGGACCAAATGCAGATTGTGATGAAGGATTTCGAGCAGCGCGATGAGAACCTCTACCGTGTCTTGTTCGGTGCAGAGCCTATCCCGCTGGCGGTACGGACGGGCGCGAACAGACGAATTGCCTACTACGACTCCATTGCCCGAATGACCAATTCACAACTGGCTTCGGACCTCACCATGAAAATCGACCTCCTCGCTAAGGAGACCTATATCCAAGCCAAGTCCTACGATGAACTGCTGGAATTAGCCAAGACGCAGGAGGTGCGCATGGAGAACCTGCCCGCCATACAACCCGTGCTCAATAAAGACCTCAAGCGCACCGCCTCGGGCTATGGCATGCGTATCGACCCGGTCTATCATGTCCGCCGTTTCCACGCAGGAATGGACTTCTCCGCACCTGTTGGCACAGATGTCTTTGCCACGGGCAATGCGAAAGTCGTCTTCACAGGTTGGAAGCAGGGATATGGCAATACCGTTGAACTGGACCATGGCTTCGGCTACACCACGCTCTATGCCCATCTCTACAAAATCATTGTGCGCAAAGGACAGAATGTTAAGCGAGGTGATGTGATAGCCTTGGTAGGCAACACGGGAAAGTCCACCGGTCCGCACCTACACTACGAAGTGCGCTACCAAGACAAACCCGTTGACCCACGCAACTTCTATTTCTACGACCTCACCCCAGAGCAGTACGACCAGATGATTCAACTCTCCAACAATTTCGGGCACATGCTTGACTAATTCAAGTGGCTCCAAAGTAATACTTTTTTCGCGGGTCTTTCGCGGGTCTTTCGCGGGTCTCTCGCAGGTCGACCGCAGGTGTTCAAGAACGAGAAGCGAAATTGATACCAGGGGCTTCGAGGAAAATCGGTGCGATGAGAGTACGGATATAACAATAAAAAAGACTGCCTGAGCAAGTTGACTTGTCAGGCAGTCTCTTTCTTTTATCGCTTTACGCCAAGGCTTACATCATGCCGCCCATGCCCGGATTGGGCATTGCGGGAGCAGGATTCTCCTCTTTCTTGTCCACGATGACGCACTCGGTGGTGAGGAACATGCCTGCGATAGAGGCAGCGTTCTCAAGTGCTACGCGGGTAACCTTCGCAGGGTCAACCACTCCGGCAGCGAGCAGGTGCTCGTAGCAGTCCTTGCGGGCGTTGTAGCCGAAGTCGCCTTCGCCACTGCGCACTTTGTCAACCACTACTGCGCCCTCTTTGCCTGCGTTGGTAACGATTTGGCGAAGCGGCTCTTCAATAGCGCGGCGGATGATTTCGATACCAGTCTGCTCATCGTCGTTGTCGCCTTTGAGTCCGTCCAATGCTTTCTGTGCACGGATATAGGCTACTCCACCTCCGGCTACGATACCTTCCTCAATAGCGGCACGCGTTGCGCTCAAGGCATCGTCCACGCGGTCTTTCTTCTCCTTCATCTCTACCTCGGAAGCAGCACCTACATTGAGTTGCGCTACGCCGCCTGCAAGTTTAGCAAGACGCTCTTGGAGTTTCTCCTTGTCGTAGGTCGATTTGGTAGCGGCAATCTGCGCCTTGATTTGTGCAACGCGCTGGTTAATAGCCTCTTTGTCGCCTGCGCCATTAACGATGGTGGTGTTGTCTTTGTTGACCGTAATGCTCTCGGCAGTACCCAGCATATCGATGGTCGCGCTCTCAAGTTTGATACCCTTCTCCTCGCTGATAACGGTACCACCGGTGAGGATAGCGATGTCTTCGAGCATCTCTTTGCGGCGGTCGCCGAAGCCCGGTGCCTTGACTGCGCAAATCTTCAACTGCGCACGCAAACGGTTGACCACCAGCGTGGTGAGTGCTTCGTTATCTACATCCTCTGCGATGATGAGCAGGGGACGACCGCTCTGTACGGCAGGCTCCAATACGGGCAGTAACTCTTTGAGGTTGCTGATTTTCTTGTCGTAGATAAGGATGTAGGGCTTGTCCATCTCTACCTCCATGGTCTCGGTGTTGGTAACGAAGTAGGGGCTGATATAGCCGCGGTCAAACTGCATACCTTGCACCACATCAATGGTAGTGTCCATGCCCTTTGCCTCGCCGATGGTGATGACACCGTCTTTGCTTACTTTGCGCATAGCGTCAGCAATAAGTTTGCCTATCTCTGCGTCGTTGTTAGCAGAGATGGTGGCTACTTGCTCGATTTTGTCGAAGTCGTTGCCTACTACCTCGCTCTGCTCTTTGATGTTTGCCACAACCGCCGCAACGGCTTTGTCCATACCGCGCTTCAAGTCCATAGGGTTAGCACCGGCAGTTACATTCTTGATACCAACGCCTACGATGGCTTGCGTCAAGACAGTGGCAGTAGTCGTGCCATCACCAGCTTGGTCGCCGGTCTTGGAGGCCACCTCCTTGACGAGTTGTGCGCCGAGGTTCTCGGCTGCGTCTGCCAACTCAATCTCTTTCGCTACGGTAACGCCGTCTTTGGTGATGTGGGGAGCACCGTATTTCTTGTCGATAACTACATTGCGTCCTTTGGGACCCAGTGTTACTTTTACTGCGTTAGCCAGTTGGTCAACGCCACGCTTCAGCGCGTCTCGCGCCTCGGTATTGTATGTGATTTCTTTTGCCATAGTTTTGTTGTTTTTTTTCTTTTGTTCTTCTATTCCTTATTATTTAAGGATTGCGAGGACATCGCTTTGGCGCATTATGAGGAACTTCTCACCTTCGTACTCTAATTCGGTGCCTGCGTATTTGCCATAGAGCACTTGGTCGCCCGCATTGAGCACCATTGCCTCGTCTTTGGTACCATTACCCACAGCGATTACCTCGCCGCGAAGGGGTTTCTCTTTTGCGCTATCGGGGATGATGATACCGCCGATGGTCTTTTCTTCTGCAGCCACGGGGCGCACCAGCACGCGGTCTGCTAAGGGTTGAATCTTTGCCATAGTATTTTAGTTTTTTAGTTTGACGATTGTTTCGGAGCACTCGGTCTCCAATCGTGAGCAATCAAACTCTGTGCCAAACCGGTCTTGTCAGTGTCAGACTGCCATTTTGTCAGTATGCAGTTTCCTGACATCCCGTCGAATCCGCAGCAGGCAAAGCACTGCCGTGGCTCCCAAGCCAATCGTGCATGCCAAAACTAACCCTTTCGGACCCAATCCGCATGGGAACGCCAGCAGATACCCGATGGGCAAGTTCAGCACGATATACGCCAAGAAGGATATGTATGGGATAATCTTCACATCTTGTATACCGCGCAGGATACCGATAGACACATTCTGAATGCCGTCAAAGAACTGATAGGTGGCAGCACATACCAGCAACACTGCAGCCAAAGAAGCCACCTCCACATTGCTCGTGAAGAGCAAGGGAATATGGTTGCGTAGCAGAATGAAACAGATTGCCGCAAGGACATTCCATGCAAAAACCAAGTGCAATGCCGCCTTTGCGCTCATCACCATCTTGTGGTAGTCGCGCGCTCCGTAGCAGTGCGACACGCAGATGGTGGTCGCTGCCCCCATCGCAAGCACAATCTGGAACACGCAACTGGCAATGGTGTTCGCTATCTGGTTGGCACTGATGGCTATCGTGTCAAACCAGCCCATCATGATACCCGTAAAGACAAAAGCAAAGGCTTCGAGAAACATCTGCCCCGCGATGGGTAAGCCAAGGACTATCAGTCGTTTGATTCTGTGGAAAGATAACATCTGCAAGTGCCAACCCTGTATGTAAGGGCGCAGCCAGCGCGTGCCGATGAAGATGAGCACGATGACTATCGGTCCAACTGCGCGGGCAAGGAAAGTAGCGAGAGCTGCACCCTCAATGCCCATCTCCGGGCACCCCCATGCACCATAGATAAACAGCCAGTTGAAGAGCACATTGAGTAGGTTGGCAGATAGTAGCACCACCATCGAAATCCAAGTGTTGCCTATACCTTCCAAGAACTGCTTGAAAGTGGAAAATATCATCACGATGGGTATGCTGTATGCCATGATTCGGTAGTAGGTGAGTGCCGCGTCCACCACTTCACGGGGCTGCCCCAAGTGGTAGAGCATAGGCTGGAATGCCAACTGCAAGAGCATGAGCAGCAAGCCCGCCATGAAATAGAGCACCAGTCCGTTGAAGAGCCACGAGTGGGTGTTCTCTCGCTGCCCGCGCCCTACCAATGCCCCCACGATGGGAGTCAGTCCCATAGAGATGCCTAAGGCAAAAAGGAAGAACAGCATTGCCACCTGCCCGCCGAAGGACACGGCGGCGAGCGGTAGCGCATTCTCACCGCCCCAGCGTCCCACCATGATGTTGTCTGCCAACTGCACCAATATCTGCCCCAACTGCGCCACCACAATAGGCAGCGCCAACTTCAGATTGGTTATATAATAAGGAATATATTTTCGCATAGCATTATTTGTTACATTTTGGGCATACGCCTTTTACCACGAAGGAAACGGAGTGGGGGAGGAAGCCTTCGGGCAAGTCTATCGTAGGAATAGCCACATCTTCAAGGCAATAGGTTTGTTGGCATTGCTCGCAATAGAAGTGCAGGTGCCCGTGCGAATGATGGTCTTCGCCTTCGTGTTGGCATAGTTCGTAATGCACTACGCCTCGTCCATCTTCAAACGCATGCACCACATCGTGCTGCGCGAAGAGTGTCAGCACACGAAAAATACTCGACTTGTCAAGGTTGAGCATTTTATCTTCAAGGTCTTTTAGACTCATTGGACGGATGGCTTCTTGCAACTCACTGAATACCAGTATTCTGTTTACCGTGGCTTTCACGCCTTTCCGCTCCAAATGGGCTATCACTTCTTGATTGTTCATTGTGTATGTGGCGTATCGTTGTATCTCGTTTCTTTGCTCCGTATGTGGTGCACAAAAAGTGTGCCAAAAAAGGCTGCCTGAGCAGTAGTCGGGCAGCCTTTCGAGTTAGAGCATTGCTTTTATGGAGATTTTCGCCCATGCGCCGGGCTGCAAAATGCCACCGTAGTCGTAGTAGCGGGTGTTGGTGATGTTGGTGCAGTCCACACTCACGCGCAGGTGCTTGTTCTGCCAGAAGACGGAGCCGTCTAATAGCCAAACGGGCTGGTAGTCTTGCACCTCGCCTTGCGCATCGTTGTACTGCCCTTCGCGCTGTTGGTAGCGCACCGTCCATGAAGCGCCTAAGCCTTTGTAAATGCCGTGTTCGAGGTGGATGGTGAGTTTGTGGCTCAGGTAGTCGAGATAGCGCGAGCCCGCCTCCTTCAAGTCTAAATCGAGGTAGGTGTAGGCGTAGTCCACTGACAGGCATCGCAGCCATTCGTTCCAGCGATACGCTACGGAGAGTTCCACGCCCGTTGCGTTCACCTGCTGCTGGTTTTGTGCGTGGTATGGGCGCTTGGTATCCTCGGGGGTATAGACCCAATCAATGATGTTCTTGCCCCAGCGGTAGTACCAGTCTGCTGCCAGTGCAAGACTGCCCGCCTTGCCAAAGGTGGGATTGTACTTCGTTCCTACGGAGAGCAGCCACGCCTCTTCGGGTTGTAAGTTCTTGTTTCCCAACTGGTTACCTGCATTGTAGTAGAGGTCTGTGAAAGTGGGCATGCGGAGCGAACGGTTGGCATTGATATAGACGCTACTATTCTTCGCGTACTCATAACCAATGTTAGCACCCCCTGCAAAGTGGTTGCCAAACTGGGTATTGTAGGTGCCGTTCACGCCCAAGGAAGCCGATAGGCCTGCATAGTAAACTGTCTGCTCGGCGAAGTAGTTGAGGTGGAAGCGATTGCCGCCGCGCACTAAGTCCAACACGCGCACATCTGCCAAGTTGAATCCCTCCACATTAGGCACTTGCCCGTTGGGGTTGATGGTGTCTCCGAGGTTGGTGGAATGGATGTTCTCGTTGCGTATGCTGACGCCAAAAGAGGTGGTTCCAATGCGTGAGGCATAGTGTGCAGAGAGGGCTGCCGAAGTAGTCTGTGCGAAATGGAAATTGCCGTAGAGGCGTTGTCCTCGGTGCCACTCGTAGCGGTCGTAGTTGGCGCGGTAGGCAGCCTGTGCCTCTAAGCGCCATGCTCCCCATCGATGGGCGTACTTCGCCGAGGCGAAAGCCGTGCGCGTGGCATCGAACTGGTCTTGCGAGCCGAAGCCATAGTACATGCCCGCTCCTGCATCTTTCCACTGCGCCCCCATCTGCACATCGAGTCCGCGCCAGCGCGTCTGCAAGTAGAGGTTCGCCAACTGGTAGTCGGAGTTGGTGAGCGCTGTCTGCTCCTTCTCAGTGGGGTCGGGGGCATAGTAGCCCTCGGCGCGGGAGTACTCGGCAGAGGCATTGATATGCACCTCGTCTTTCTGCCATGAGCCTGCGAATTCGGGGTTTACCAAGCCGTTCATGCCCGCTGTGAGTTTGAGCACCATCTCAGGTTGCGCCTTGGTGATGATGTTGATGGCGCCGAAGAACGCTCCGAAGAGGTTCGCCGAAGTGCCCTGCAAGACCTCCACGCGCTCAATGAGCGAGGGGGATATAGGCAGGTTGAGCGCATAGTGCCCCGTGTGGAAGTCGTTGAGACTCACGCCGTTGAGCATGACGAGCACTTGGTCGAAGGTGCCGCCGCGCATGCTGACATCCGCTTGGGCACCGTTGACGCCTCGCGTGCGCACATCAACCCCCGGCAGATATTGCAAAATATCTGCTACGGTCTGGATAGGCAACGCCTGAATCTCGTCGTGGGAGACTTGCGTAATAAGCCGATACGCATCCGATTGAACTTCAGCTTTTTGAGAAATGACCAACACCTCCTGAAGACTAAGTTGTTGGCTTTCAGTGAGCGCGGAGTCCTTAGGAACTCCTTCTTCCGCTTCGATGGCAGAGGCACCGGCAACGAGCATGAGGGCGATGAGCGCTGCACTCTTGCCATGCTTGAGCATCTCCAAGTCGGTCATGTAGCCCGACACACGCCCGATGGTTACCTCGCGGTGGAGGGAACAAAAGGCAGCGTACGCCTTGTGGCTAAACCGACGGAAGCGGAAAGCACGCTTTTTTAGAAATGATTTGAACATAAAAGAAAAACCGATTCCGCTGTGCCTTTTTCTTGTTTCAAGGCGCGAAATCGGCTGCATAGGTACTGCTTTTTGGTGGAATATGCAAGCCTTATCGGTTTATTTCGGGCAAAAAGCGTTAGAAATGGTGCTCGAAGAGGCGTGCGAAGTGCTCTGCGAGGCGTTGCCAGAGGCTACGCTGACGCCATTGGTGGAGGGTTAGTTGGTTGCATTCCTCCATGTCTTTTTCGAAGATATGTCGTTGCTGCAAGGCGATGTCGCCGTCGGTGAAGACTGTTGTAATCTCGTAGGACAGGCGTAGGCTTCGCGGGTCAATGTTGGCGCTTCCGATGGAGGTCAGTCGGTCGTCCATGACGATGGTCTTTGCGTGCATGTAGCCGCGTTTGTAAAGGTATATTTGTACGCCTTGGCGCAGGAGCAAGTCGTAGTGGGAGGCGGTGGCTTTGGGCACGAGAATGCCTTTATCGCCGCGGATAGGGAGCATGAGTCGCACTTCCACTCTCCTGTCGCGTGCTGCTTTGATGGCGGCTTGTATGCTTGGGGAGGGGATGAAATAGGGGGACTGGAAGTAGATGTAGCACTGCGCATGGTGGAGCATGTAGCAGACGAGGGCGTCCATACGCATGACTTTGTCTGTAGGGTTGATGGGGAGGATGTGGATGGGAGAGCGGTACAGCGATGCCTCGTCCTTATGATTTTCGTTATCCAAGGTGCGGCCTGGAGACCGCACCTCCTTGTTGTATGGAGGGAGTTGCAGAATGCCTTTGCATTCTGTCCAATCCCAAAGGAAAACGGATTCGAGTTCTTTGACGGCGGTAGGTTCGGTGAGGCGCAGGTGTGTGTCGCGCCACTTGCCGCTGTGGACACCGTGGCAGTAGCGTTGGGCGATGTTCATTCCTCCAACATAGGCGGCGGTGCCGTCTATGGAGACAATCTTGCGGTGGTTGCGGAAGTTGACGGGAATACCATTGCGGGCGAATAAGCGGTTGAATGCCAACACCTTGACGCCACCTTTCTGCATGTGTCGGAAGAAGCGACGGGGTACATACCAACAGGCAACGGCGTCGTAGATGACGCGTACATCCACGTCCTCCTTCGCCCGCTGAATCAGCAAATCGCCTATTTGTCTGCCTAATTCGTCCGCTTCGAATTTGAAGAACTGGAAATAGATATGGTGCTTTGCCTCGGCGAGGTCTGCTCGCAGGTGGTTGACCATGTCGGTACAGTCGGTAAATATGTTCGTTATCGGTTGCATAGAGGTAGCATACAGTCCGCTGAATAACCTAATAATAACCTAATAATAACCTAATAATATCCTACTATTGTCGGCTTGCGGTTTCGGGGGAGTCAGCATTGGTTTTCGGTAGCGGGTCTCGGCGGGCGTAGTCGCGCAAGTCTTGGCAGACGGTAACGAGATAGATGAGCATGATAAGCGCAAAGAGGGCGATGGCAATCCAATTCATGTAGACACGCATGGGGGCAACATACATAAGGAGTGTGTTGATGAT
>JALFGC010000016.1 GCA_022777485.1 Bacteroidales bacterium | reverse complement strand
TCATCCGTCAGCGCAATATAGCGCTTTAACCAATTGTAAGATATATTCATAATCTATCGTAACAAACTATTTGACCATAAATTCCGCACAAAATTACTGCTTTTTTATGAATTATGCAAGAAAAATCCACTATTTTTCTCGCTATCGAGATTTCAGCCATTCCAGCAGTGCGGGCATATCGTAGAATACCTCGTCTGCACCGGCTTGCCATAGCAATTCATCTCTCAGCGGTCCTGTGTTCACTCCTATGCTGAAGAGCCCCGCGCTTTTGCCCGAGCGGATGCCCAGCGGCGCATTCTCGACCACGCAACACTCCTCCTTGCGTAGTCCCGACCGTTCCCATGCCTTCAAATACGGCTCGGCGTCGGGCTTGCCGTGGGTAACATCAAACGCGGTAATCATCCGCTCGCGGGCGAAGACGCCCGGGAAATGGTGGTCAAGCACATCAAAGAGCGTCTGCTGACCCGAGCCGGTTACTATCCACAGCGACGCACCCTGCGACTGCAAAAATTGCAATACCTCCTGCACACCCGCTATCGGTCGCACCTCGCCCATCGAGTGAAACAAATCGGTCTTCTCCTTATATATCGAGAGCACCAATTCTTCGCTGATGTCTTCTGCGGCCATCTTGCCCGTCTTCACCAGTGCCTCCGTGATGACGCTCTGCCCCGTACGACCCTCATTGATGTAGCAGTCCTCTTGCGAGAACGAGAAACCATGGGCGGCCATCACGCGCTCCCATGCCTCCGCATGGTGGGGCATGCTGTCAAACAGCGTCCCGTCCATATCAAAAAAATAGGCTTTATGCATAGTTCTGTTTATCACTTCGATATCCGATTGAATTAGCACACGACTACTACCACGCTTAATTGTAAAAATGCCAAGCCAGTCCGGCGCGGAAGACATCGGGGTTCATCGGGTAGGACGGCATTGCGTAGTAGTTGGGTGTGGACTTCATGAAAAGGTGGTTGAAATGGGTGTATTGCGCAAAGAAACGCAGGTGGATAGAACGCACGTAAAAATTAGCATAGACGTTCAGTATGGGGTAGTTGCCGACATGCACCTTCTGCTCGCCCGTCTGTACGCCGAACTGCGAGGTGGCGGGGTTGAACACCGGCGCAGCATACTTCGTGAAGAAACGCATATCCACACCTATCTGCGCGTCCATGGCTTTGCGTGCCCATGAGCCGTGGTAGTAGAGGTTGTGGTAGAGCGTGATAGCGGGCAAGGGCAGACACTCCGAGGTGCTCATCTGATAGACTACATGGTTCTCAAGGTTCACCCACGGCGTGGTCAGGTGGCACTGTACATTCGCCATCAGCACCTGTATGTTGCCATCGTACTGCTTCGGCAGTCCGTCGGCGGCATCGAAGTAAATATAACGTGTCAGGTTCTCAAAGCCGATTTCGACTTTCGGCTTCACCCATTTCGTCGGATAGGCGATATCTCCGCCCACATAGAAACGATAGGTTTTTTGAAAATCGTTCTCCCAGCGGAAGTGGTTGCTCTCGTAGTGGTTTAGATAGAGCGAGGGGGTCTCGTTCTTCACAAAGGCGCGGGCGTTGATATACATCGTGTCTTTGCCCACGGGGAAATAGCCGTCCACATGTCCGATCACCTGAAACTCGCCTAACTTATACCCTGCTACGCACACATCGCCGTCGAAGCCGTAGTGTACCCATTTGCCGCGGTTCTTGTAGAGCGCGCCGCCCACAAAGGTGTTGTTTGTCCACTGGTAGCGGTAGGTGGTGTCGCCCATGAGTTGGGCACCGGTGGGAAAACCCTCTAAATCTCCCTTGAAGGGAGACTTATTATTCTCCCCCTCCAAGGGGGAGTTAGAGAGGGTCGTATTCTCATCTCCCGTCTTGAACAGGTGGCGTTGGCACTCGTTGATGGCATATACGGTCGCACCGAATTTCAGGATGCGGTTGAACTCTTCTTCAAAGGTTACCGACAGTGTGTTGCGGATAGTAAGCACATCGGTGGAGTCGTTCGTGCGCTTGGGGTTGCGCAGGTACGAGTAGCCAAAGCCGTTCACGCCGTAGAAATGCTGTTGCGCCGTTTTCTCGATATATCGGCGGTTGCTATTCGTGGTCTCGAAGACATGGCGGAAGGTGGTAACGGGCACATACTCAATGCGTATTGTGTCTTTCTTCTCCCATTTGCCTTCCTCGTTGCGCACCTCGATAGAGTCGTGGTGCTCGCGCTCCACAGTGATGCTGTAGTAGTGGTTCAGGAATCCCGTGAGATAGCGGTAACCGACCATGGCGTTGAGCCGCACAGGCAAGTCTTCGGGCTCCAAAGGTCCGTCTAAGTCCGCTGTATTCTGCAAGCCGCCGTTGTCATAATGCGATAGTTTCGACCACGCGAACGCAGCCTGCATGCTATAGTGGTTGCCGTTGTAGGAACCCCAGACGGAGCCATTGTAGTCCTGCCCGGCTTGGTTGTTGTAGTGCCCCACGGCATTCAGGTAGTTCATCTGCATGCCGAGGTTAAGGCGGCGGTTGATATTCCCTGTCAGCAGCAGGTTGATTTCGTTCTCTTCGCGGTAGGTGGTGAAGCCTTTCTTGTAGGCTATCTCCGAATAGGGCGTGGTGGTGTTGAAGAAACGCACATCCGACGGAGAATATACATAAGGTTGATAGGCGGTGGAGAAGATATCGTCCACGGTCTCCAAACGGTCGAAATAGATACGCGCTTGCAGCGGAGACACAAGGCAGTTGCCGTTGAAGGCAGAGGAGAGCGAGTAGTTGTTCTCCACATCGCGCATCGGGTAGTTGAGCATCAGGGTATCTCGGAACGGGATGGTGTCGGCGATACCCGTAGCAGACGGCAGTTGCCAAGACCGCAAGACGGTCTTGACAACTTTATTCTTCGGAGCGGCAGCGGCTGCCACCGCTCCGAGAAGAAATATGAGCAGTAATCTTACTTTTTGCACGCTCTTTTCTTGGTCTCTTTCTTCTCTGCCTTCTCCTCTTTGGCAGCGGCTTTGGTTGCCTTCGAGGCTTTGGCGAGTTCTTTCTGCAGTTGCTGAATCTCCTGCTCTTGGTTATTGATAGTCTTGAGCAACTCGTTCAACTCCTCATTGCCAATCGAGGTCGGGTATTGCTCCTCTACGCACTGCATGAAATCCGACAGCACGTTCATGTAGTTGATGAATGCGTCGTAAGCCGACTCGTAGTGGCTGGTGCCTTGGTCGATATGGTTCATGAAGTGGAAGTGGTTGATGTCTTGCAGACGCAACCAACTGGTCTTCAGCGCTTTGTCTTGGCATAGACGCACGCGCTCCGCCACGGAGTAGAGTTTCTCCAGTGCTTCGTGCTGCAAGTCGTTGCCGTTATAGACGCTCATGTCTTTGGCTTCGCCCGACCACGTCATAGGATACGGTACCGACACCACGTCCTTTGCCTCCATCGCTTTCGCTGCCTCGGTGGGGGTGCAGAAACCCATGCCGCGCTCTACTACGTAGAACGGTAGCGCTTTCAAGAACTCAAACACACCCGTGGTGGCAGGTTGGTTGAAGCCGAAGGTCTCGGCACCTACCCAGATATTAATGATTTCTTCACCATCGGGCAGCCCTTGCAGCATGTTCGCATACTTCACGGCATCCATGGGGTAGTTGTGCCATGCGGGGTCGGAGAAATGGAAACTCAGTTCGTCGCTCAGCGGCATGTTGCGCAGCAGCACTTTCTGCTTCGGCGCACCCGCACTTGCGTACATGTAGTTCGGTGATTTCCAACTCAGCACATGCTTGGCACCCTCGGTGAGCACGGTCTTGTAACCCATCTCATAGAGATGATAAGCTATCTCGTCGGAATAGAGCAGGTCGCTGTTCCATACGCTCTGCGTCTTCACGCCCAGCACCTCCTTGAGGAGATCAGCGTGTTTCTTGAGTTGGTTCTCAAACTCCTTTGTGTCGTACTCGGCAGCAAACGAGTAGGCATACGGTGTAGCGAGGAACTCCACGCACTTGCTGTCAGCCAACTCCTTGAGCACATCTATCATCTCCGGCGCAAACTGCTCGAAGAGTTCCATCATCGTGCCCGATACAGAGAGCGCGCAGTGGAACTTGCCCTTCGACTGCTCCACCATCGACTTCAGCGTTTGGCACAGCGGCATATAAGAGGTGTTTACCAGACCGGTGATGTACTCCTCGGTCATCAGGTCATCGTAGTAGTAGTGGTCTTGCCCAATCTCGAAGAAGCGGTAGCGTTTCAGACGATAGGGCGCATGCATTTGAAAGCAAAAACAGATATTTTTCATGATTGCGAATTGTTTTAATGTTTGTGTAATGGGTTATAAAAATTATCAATTACAAACCTCAGAGCAGTTGCTCTCTTAATTCTTAATTCATAATTCTTAATTAACTTACAGCGTATGGTTAATCACGCCGTCGTATATCTTGCGCACTTTCAGTCCGGCATCGTACCAGCGAATGTTGTTCACCTCCTCCATGCCGAGTTCGTGCAGGCTCTTGTACATCGCGGGGTACTTCACGATGGCGTAGATAGCGTCTGCCATCGCGTCTATATCCCAGTAGTCGGTCTTGATACAGTGGGTCAGAATCTCTGCGCAGCCCGACTGATGGCTGATGATAGACGGGCAACCTACCTGCATCGCCTCTAATGGCGAGATACCGAATGGCTCGCTCACTGATGGCATGATATACACATCGGAGTCTGCCAACACCTGTTGCACCTGCTTGCCGCGCATGAAGCCGGGGAAATGGAACTTGTCGGCGATACCGCGCTGGGCTGCCAGCTCAATCATCTTCGCCATCATATCGCCGCTACCTGCCATCACGAAGCGCACGCCATCGGTCTTAGCCAGCACGCGAGCGGCTGCCTCCACGAAGTACTCAGGTCCTTTTTGCATGGTGATTCGCCCGAGGAAGGTAACCAGTTTATCCTTGCGCGGATGTTTCTGGAACTCCTCGGGGTGAGCCAGCGGCTCTACGGCATTGTGCACAGTGGATACCTTGCGCGGGTCGATACCATATTTCTCTATCACCGTCCGCCGCGTCAGGATCGATACGCACATGATATGGTCAGCCTCCTGCATACCGCGTTTCTCTATGGCGAACACCGTCGGGTTCACATTGCCGCGCGAGCGGTCGAAGTCGGTAGCATGCACGTGTATCACGAGCGGCTTGCCCGAGATCTGCTTAGCAAACACACCTGCTGGGTAGGTCAGCCAATCGTGCGAGTGGATGATATCAAAGTCCAGCGAGTGTGCCAGCACGGATGCCACTGCCTCGTAGTTACCAATCTCCTCAATGAGGTTGTCGGGATAGCGTCCCGAGAAGCCCACACAACCGAGGTCGTCGGTGCCGATACGGCGGTAGTCGTAGCGAATACCATTGCGCAGGTGGAAATACTCTTCGGGCGACATCTTGCCTTCCATGCGTTGCTTCACATAGTTGTAGTCGTTCTCTTTCCATACAATAGGCACGCTGTTTGCACCGATAATCTTCAAAAACGATTGGTCTTCATCGCCCCACGGCTTCGGGATAACGAAGGTGATGTGCATATCGGGCTGCTGCGCCATACCGCGCGTCAGACCGTAACTGGCAGTACCCAAACCGCCCAAGATATGAGGGGGAAACTCCCATCCGAACATTAAGGCTTTCATAGTGTACCTCCTTTCTCGCTCTCTTCTTCGTAGCGTTTCAGTGTGTCTATTACGGAGATGACGGCTGCCACACTCGGTGCAAAACTCATGCCGCCGTGTCCTTTGTAGGGCGGGTTTCCGTCGTATAATTCATTCAGCGTGCCAATGCATAGTTCGCTCATCTCTTGCTCGTAGCCCACCAGCATACGCTCCATGAAACTCAGTCCGCTGCGTTTGTACAGGTTCATGTATGCCCGTGCATAAGCAGCGATGGTGCAGGGCCAAACGGGACCGTTGTGGAAGTTGCGGTCGCGCTCCAACTGCCCGCCGATATACTCCGGACGGAAATTGCCGCTCTTGGGCGACAGCGTGCGCAAGCCGCGCGGCGTCAGCAATTCCTTCGTGCAGATGTCCACCACGGCTTTCTGCTGCTTTCTATCCAGCGGCGAGTAGGGCAGACCCGCTGCCCAAATCTGATTCGGGCGCACCTCGCGGTCTTGGTAACTATCTACCACATAATCATATAGATACAACCCGTTCCAGAAGGTGTTGACAAAGGCGCCGCGCGTAATCTCTGCTTGGAAATCCAGCAGGTCGGCTGCCTCTTGGTTGCCTTTTTCGCGCAGTAACTCTGCCGTAAAGCGAAGCGCGTTGTACCACAACGCGTTAATCTCCACCACATAGCCCGTGCGCGGGGTAATGGGACGACCGTTCTCCACCGCGCTCATCCAAGTCGCAGGGCGTTGCGTGCCGTCCACCCACAGCAACCCGTTTTGGTGCAGATAGGCACGCGGGTGGTTCTGCTTGCGGTAGAAAGCAATAATATCAGCACAGAGGTCGCCGTACTTCTCCGCTGCCTCGCGTACGGTGTATTTATGGGCATATTTCTGGAACGCGCGTACTGCCCACAAGAGGGCGTCAGGGTCGTCCATGCCCGTCATCTTCACCATACCGGTATGTCCGGCAAGGAAGTTGCGTATCTCATCCACTGCCGTTTGGTCGATAATCGCCTTCCAGTATTCGGGGCGGTCTATGTCGAGTGTGCAGGAGGGGGTGGAGAAGAAAGTCGTGCGCGCCTCTGCGTGGTACCACGGATAGCCGCTCAGCAGGTAGCACTTGTCGCCCTCGCGCTTGTAGAACTGACCTGCCGAGTTCTTCAGGCAGGCGAACATGTTCTCGCGGGCAATACGGCGCGTCATCTCTTTCTCCCAAGTGGTTTTCAGCGTGCGGGTCTTCACTTCGGTAATGCCGGCGGCGAAAATCACGCTCTCGCCTTTCTTCATCGGCAACTCGAAGTAGCCGGGCACCAGCAGGTCTTCCTTGAATTCGAAGCCGCGCTCTTGCTCTTTCGGGTACTCAATGCCCTTGTACCACTGCGGGTCGTGCTTGTAATCCACCGACTTCGAGAACTGCATGAATAGTTGCGGGAACTCGCGGTACATCTGATTTACACGCCCGTTCTCGCACTCGTCCATGTTCGCGTTGGCGCGCGTGTTCTGATGGGTTAACTCATTTACTGAACGGAATGCTAAGAATGGCTTGAAGCGCAGTGTCGTCGCCGAGTGCGCTTCCACCAGCGTGTAGCGTATCAGCACGCGCGGCTCGAAACTCACCAGCATACGCTCCTTCGTCAGCACTACGCCACCCACGCGGTAGGTCGTCTTTGAGATAACCTCGCAATCGAACTCACGGATGTACTTGTGCCCGTTGGGCGCATAGGTCGTTGGACCGTACTTGTGCAGACCGAGATTGAACTCGGCGCCGTGCTGGATGACGGTCTCGTCCAGCGAACTGAGCAGGACATAGTTGTCTTGCCCCAACTCCGGCAGGGGCATCACCAACTGTCCGTGATACTTACGGGTATTGCAATCCACCAGCGTCGTCGCGTTATAGACGCCCGCACGATTCGTGCGAATCATCTCTTTCCCGAGCGAACGCTCCAGATTGGTCAATACCGTCTTGTCAAAATTCAAATAACCCATATATGATGTGTTTTTGTGGTTTTAGTGGCCAATAGTGCAATAAACTCTGCAAAAATCCTTCTTAATCTCTGCAAGGGCGTAGCCCGCAGCAAGGTGTTTTTAATAATCCTGCTCACTATCGCTCCATTTATCCCGATGTGTCGGGACGAGATTTTTATGATTTCAACGGAGGAGAAAGAGTAGATTAGTGATTAGATAACTCCGCTTCCTCCGAGCACTCCATGTTTCATTATCAGTCTTTCAGCGCGCAGCGCGGTCTTATAGCGAAGCGGTCTTATAGCGCAGCGGTCCTTAACTATACTTTCCCCCATACTTCTCTGTAACTTCCGTTACGATATTGCGGATGTTCTGCTCGTGGTCTTTGGGGCAGATGAGCAACACGCCGTCCGACTCAGCCACAATCATATCTTTCAGCCCGGCTATCACTGCCAGTTTGCCCGATTCCAGCGTAACCACATTGCTTTCGCTCTCGTAGTACATCGCCTCGCAATGGAGCGTTACATTCTTCTGCTCGTCTTTCTCGCTCAGGTCGTACAGCGAGCCCCATGTACCGAGGTCGCTCCACCCGAAGTCCGCCGGCAGTACATACACATTCTGCGCTTTCTCTAATACCCCGTAGTCGATACTGATATTCGGGCAGGTGGGGAATTTCTCCTGAATAAACGCCTCTTCGCCTGCCGTGCCGAACACTGTAGCACCCGAGCGGAACAGCCTGTCCATATCCGGCAAGAACGACCGAAACGCCGAGCATATCGCCCGCATGTTCCAAAGGAATATCCCCGAGTTCCACAAGAACTCCCCGCTCTCCACGAACACCTTTGCCAACTCCAAGTTCGGCTTCTCCGTAAAGGTCTTCACCGTGTATATATCCGAAAGCGGTCTTTCAGCGCCAGCGGTCTGACAGTCGTTAGACGGTCTTTCAGCGAAGCGGTCTTCTATCTGAATATACCCATACCCTGTCTCGGGCCGCGTCGGTTTCATGCCAAGCGTCAGCAGCGAGTCGTTCGCCCGAATGAAGTCCAACCCGCAACGCACCACCCGCTGAAACTCCTCCTCGTTCAGTATCAAGTGGTCCGACGGAGCCACAATGATATTCGCATCGCAATATGCATGGCTCAAATCCATCGGGTCGTCCTTATCCAGCGCGCCCGCGGCAATCGCTTCCTGTCGCAGCACACCCTTGATATGCGCCACCGCATAGGCTATCGCCGGCGCCGTGTTCCTACGCGCAGGCTCACACAGCACCTGCTCCGGCTTCATATCGGGTATCTGCGCTAATATCTGCTCGCGGTATGCCACATTTGTTACCACCACGATATGTTCTATCGGCATCAGCGGACGAAACCTATCTACCGTCATCTGCAGCAGGCTCCTACCCGTACCAAAAAAGTCCAAGAACTGCTTGGGCTTGTTGTTGCGGCTATACGGCCAGAACCGACTACCGATTCCTCCCGCCATAATGACGCAAAAATTATGGTTACGCTCCGTATTTTGTGGGTTTTTCATGCTTTCTAACATACTTTTCTACGGTTTTGGTACAACATTTTTGATTTGACTGCAAAGATACTACTTTTTTCCAATACTTGCAAATTTTTCCACAAAAAAAACATAAAAAAATCTTCTCCCTACCTCTTCCACGTTCCGACCCTTGCTCCCCGAATATCCCCCGCAATCCTCCCCTGTCTCCCCTGCAATCTGCTCAAATGTGCGCCGAAATTCCACCGAAATCGTCCCTTGACAAACTTAGGTGATTCTTAGGTGATTCTTGGGTGATTCTTGGGTGATTCTTGGGTGATTGCCGAGAGGATTACATGACTCCTATCGGACTCTCCCGAGAAAACATAAGGTGCCTCTTTTCTATAAAATTGCACATTTATTTGCATATTTCAAAAAAAAGTACTACCTTTGCCCCGATTTTGTTTGAACGACGACTATGTTTGCACAACCTTTCTACGCTCTTTACCGTCAGTGGAGTATATCGTTCTTGCGCCTTGTGGCGCTCTTGCTCTGTGTCTGCTGGCTCACTCCCGCTACTGCCGACACATTGGACGACATCCTGAGCGGCAAGTATGAAGCCGAGACCCTCTCGGAAACGCAGATAGACAGCCTGCTGGGCAATCTCCCCACAGGGCGCTATCGACTCGAACATACCAACCCACAACCGCTCTTCCGACGCTCTTTCTTGGCGGATTACACGATTCTTGATACTCTCAAACAAACGCGTAAGCCGCTGACGGACTGCGCCGTACGAGACGCTGTCATGTCCCCGAACGGACGCTATGTAGCCTTCGCAAAGGGCAATAACCTCTATCTCCATAAGTTGGATTTCGGCACCGAGGTGGCAGTAACCACCGACCAAAACCCGAACATCATCAACGGCGTAGCCGATTGGCTCTACGAGGAAGAGTTCTCTACCACCTGCCTCTTCGCTTTTTCGCCCGACTCCAAGCAGTTGGCATTCATCCGCTTAGACCAGTCGGCGGTGGATAGTTGCGTCTTGCCAAACCTTACTATAAGATACGCGCGCGCAGGCAAGAACATTCCCCGCGCTACACTCTGTATCTACGATATAGCCACCAAAGCCATCCGCACCATTCCTACCCACGAAACGGACGAGGAGTGCTACCTCCCCCGCCTGCGGTGGACGAACATACAGAAAGACCAACCTGCCCAACTGCTCGTGCTCAAACTCAACCGCGACCAGAACAAGCAACAACTGCTTTCCTGCAATCCTAAATCGACCGTAGTCAGCCCGCTCTATCAAGAAGAGTCGAAGGAATACTTCATTGACTTTCAACTATTTGACGAGTGGCAGTGGCTCTCCGACAACCGCTTTATCGTGCTTTCCGAGCGCAACGGTTGGCGCAGCGCCTATCTCTATTCCGCGCAGGGGAAAATGCTCCGACAACTCACAGCCGACGGCGTTGACCTGACCGCTATTTACGGCTACGACGAGCAGAACGCCATGCTCTACTACCAGCAGGCAACCACACCCCTCACCCGACAGGCCATGGCGATGAACCTGAAGAAAGGCACTACCACTCCGCTCACCTCGGACGACGGCATGCACAGCCTCCGTTTCTCTGCCGACTTCCGACAGATGATAGACTGCTACCAGTCGCTCAACACACCCTTGCGCTACACCCTCTACGCCCTCAATCCCAAGACCGCTGTGGCAACCGAGAAGAAGGTGGTGAAGGAGAACGCCGCCGTGGCAGAGGCATGGCAGGCAACGGGATTGCCCGAGGCAGAGTTTGTGCAAACGGATGGCGGACTCAACGGCTATATCATCAAACCCAAGGGCTTTGAGACAGGGAAGAAATACCCCGTGGTGATGGTGCAATACAGTGGTCCTGCAAGCCAGATGGTGCTCAACCGTTGGCGCAAGCGATGGGAGTACTACCTCGCCGAGCAAGGTTATGTCGTAGCATGCTTCGACCCCCGAGGCACTGACTGCCGAGGACGCGCTTTCCGCAATGCGTCGTATAGGCAGTTGGGGAAAGTGGAGGCAGAAGACCAGATTGCTGCGGCGCACTACATGCAGGCGCTACCCTATGTGGACGCCGACAGGCTCTGCCTCTGGGGATGGAGTTACGGCGGCTATCAGACGCTGCGCACGATGTCCTGCGCCGATAGCCCGTTCAAGTGCGGTATTGCCGTGGCGCCTGTAACCGATTGGCAACTCTACGACGCTGCCTACACCGAGCGATACATGCAACGCCCGCAGGTGAACGACTTTGGCTACACCGAGAGCAGCCTGCTACCCCGCGCAAAAGACCTGAAAGGCAACCTACTATTGGTGCACGGACTCGCGGACGATAATGTACACCCCGAGCATAGTTTGCAGTATATCAATGCCTTGGTAGAAGCCGGCAAGCAGTTTGACCTGCAACTATACCCCTACGACAACCACTTCCTGAAGAAAGGCAACAACTACCCCCACCTCCACCGCCGCTTCATGCGCTTCCTGCAAGAAAGGCTGTGAGAAATTACTGGGGACGCCCCGACGATGTCGCGGGCGCCCCCGGAGGCTTCGATAACTAATTAACTAAAAAAATAAAAACTATCATGACAAAACAATCAACAAATCGCAACATCCTCCCCATCGCGGTGATGTTTCTTCTCTTCTTTATGATTGCCTTTGTTACGAACTTTGCGGGTTCGATGGGCGTCATTGTGAAAAATCAGTTTGGTGCCAGCAACGCTATGTCGCAGTTGGGTACCTTGGCAAACTTCATCGCTTATGCGGTATTAGGTGTGCCTGCCGGCAATATCCTAAAGCGCAAGGGGTATAAGTTCACTTCTCTCTTGGCAGCCGCAGTGGGTTTTGTAGGCGTAGGCATACAGTGGCTGAGTGGTCCGGCAGAGAGTTTCGGCGTGTATGTGCTGGGTGCTTTCATCGCGGGTATGAGTATGTGCTTGCTCAATGTGGTAGTAAACCCCATGCTGAACACCCTCGGCGGTGGTGGAAAGCGCGGTAACCAACTTGTGCAGTTTGGTGGGTCGCTGAACTCTATCGGTGGCACCATTGCCCCTATTCTCTTGGGCTACCTCATCGGTGGCGAGGCAGCGAAAGCGAGCGTGGGTGATGCAGCACCTGCTATGCTGATTGCAATGGCTATCTTCCTTTTGGCATTTGTGATTATCTTCTTTACGAAAATCCCTGAACCGCACTTGGAGACGGGCGAGGCAAAGAAAGATGCGCATAGTCCGCTCTCGTTCCGCCATTTCGTGCTGGGAGCTATTGCTATCTTCTGCTATGTAGGAGTAGAGGTAGGTATCCCGAATACGGCAAACCTCTATATGTCGAACGACCCCGTTGTAGGTCCTGCTATCGCGGGGACTGTAGTGGGTCTCTACTGGCTGATGATGATGTGCGGTCGTCTGTTAGGCGGCGCAGTAGGTGGCAAAGTGAGCAGCAAAGCGATGTTGTCCGTGGCATCGGCGATAGCCATTGTGCTCTTGCTCTGCGTGATGTTCTTCCCCGAGACATGGGTTATTACTTTCAAGGGCGTAGAATTGCCTGTGAGCATGATTATGATGTTCTGCAGCGGTCTGTGCACCAGCGTGATGTGGGGCGCTATCTTCAATCTTTCTGCCGAGGGATTGGGTAAATACACACCGGCTGCGAGCGGTATCTTCATGGCATTGGTATGCGGTGGCGGTATCCTGCCTTTCTTCCAAAACCTCTTGGCAGATCATACCTCTTATCTGCTTTCGTATATCGTGCCTATCGTGGCACTGGCATATATCTTCTACTATGCGCTTTGGGGCAGCAAGAATGTGAACCAAGACATCCCGACAGAATAATGTCTCGCCCCGTTTTCTTTCTCCTTTGTGCGGGACTTGTGGGATGCTTGATAGGTTGTTCTTCCAATGGCCCATCTCCGCAGTATCTCATTGGCGTGAGCCAATGTTCAGACGACGCATGGCGTCAGCGCATGAACTATGAGTTGCAGCGTGAACTCATCTTCCATCCCGAGTTGACGCTGCATACCCGTCATGCGAGCGACAATAGCGAGATTCAGTGTCAGCAAATCGACTCTTTCATAGCCGAAAGAGTTGATTTGCTGATTGTCTCACCCAACGAGGCGGAGGAAGTGAAGCCGGCAGTGAGCCGTGCCTACGATGCGGGGATTCCTGTGATAGTGGCGGATAGGCAGGTGTCGGGTGAGAAATGGACGGCGTTCATTGGGGGCGACAACTACGCAGTGGGGCAACTCATGGCGCAGTGGTTGCTCTCTATTGTGCCCGAGGGGCGACCATTGCGGGTGCTTGAGATACAAGGTCTGCTTGGCTCCACGCCGATGGTATGGCGCCACAAAGGCATGATGGACGGGCTGCAAGGGCACCCTGAGGTGCAGATAGTGGCTTCGGCATGCGGCGCATGGTTTCGTGAGAATGCCCGAGTGGTTACCGACTCACTACTTACCTTGTATCCCGATATAGATGCCATTGTGGCACAGAACGACCAAATGGCCATTGGGGCATACGAAGCATGCAATAAGAAGTCTCCTTTTACCGGTCGGTTTTTAGGACGCAAAAGCCCGAGAATCATGGGAGTGGACGGCATCGTGGGGAAGGGCGGTGGCGTGGAGGCATTGCTCAAAGGAGAGATAGACATGACCGCCACCTATCCCAGTCGCGGCGATTTGGTGATACAGACGGCGGTGAAGATACTGCACGGAGAGCCTTTTGAGCGGGAGGTGGTACTACCTACTGTGCTAATAGACCATGATGCTGCCTTTCCTATGCAGCAGATTGCGGACGAGATAGATAGGCAGATTGCCGTGTTGGAAGAGTTGGAGAACCGATACAACCGATTGTGGGATACAACCCGCGCCCAGCGTATTGCGCTTATCTTGTTGGTCTTTTTCCTATTGTTGCTGGTGGTGTTGGCTGTGGTGCTCTATCGTGTGTATCGCTACTCGTTGCGTGTCAAGCGTGAGCGGGAGGAGAGTGCCCGCATCGTAGCCCAACAGCAGAAGCAGTTAGAGGACATGACGGCGGCACTGGAGCGGACAAAAGCCGAGCAGTCGGTGGATGAACGCTTTGTAGAGCAACTGCAGAACACGATAGAACGCCATCTCAACGATTCGGAGTTTAGTGTAGAATCGCTGAGTGAGGAGATGAATATGAGCCGCGCCCAACTCTTCCGCAAGACGAAAACGCTGATGGGCGTCTCCCCTGTGGAGTTAATACGCCATATCCGCCTAAGAAAGGCAAAGCAGATGTTGCTCAATACCGACATGACTATTCAGCAGGTGGCGTATTCCGTGGGCTTCACTTCCCCCTCTTATTTCTCCAAGTGCTACCGCGAATTATTCGGCTCGCTTCCCACAGCAAGGGAGAAGTAGAAAAGATTTATAGTGAAGATTTACATATGATTGCCGTTTATCCCGATTTATCGGGGAGCGAAGCGAAACAAAAACAACCGTTCATCCTATTTTAGAATAGATTTTGGCGGTATTTTTGCATGATTATGTATGGTAGTAAGGTCGGGAAGACTTAGACCCTCCCAGCCTCTCCCTGAAGCCACCCCACTGCGCGTTGCTTGCGGGGACCCCGGAAAGGGAGGGAGTTGGTATGACGGTGCCGGTGCCATGAGCGGGCGTCTCGCCCGCGTATAAAAGGGGAGCGGAGCGACCGGCATTGTCGAAGAGTGCGCCGCCCTTTCGTAGATACTTTCGAGAAAGGGCGGCGCACCATTGAAAATGACTACCGGTAGTGAGATTATGTCGGGGAGCGGATTTTGAGGTAGCGGAGAAGCAGATGAATACTAAATGCTAATGTAACAAATGAAACAAATGAAATGGTGCAGAAGCGGTAGAAGGGTGGGATGTAGCGTTCTTTTTGGGTGATAGTTTGTGTTCGCAGGAGGGTGTCGGTGCGGGAGACGAAGACGGTGTCGCGGATGGTGATTTTGCGGTCGGAGATGCGGAGGATGGGGGATGGGTATTGGGGTGCTATATGTCCGGGTACGCAGGCGTCCCCGCCTGCTTTCAAGGAGGTGCGGTCTCCAGGCCGCACCATAGATTGGATATAAGGCGCACCGAAGATGATGGTATCGTGGGTTTCTATGCGGTGGACGGTGGCGTGGTAGTTGCTGTCGCGTGTGTGGTGTTGGGTGTCGTTGGTGAGGGTAGCGGGGGACTTGCAGGAGGTGAGGGATAGGAGCAAAAAGAAGAGGAGGAGGATAGTGATGGGTATTAGATATTTTGCAAATCTTATTGCCGTTTTGTTGTTGAGTGCGGCTTGAAGCCGAGTGTACCATCCCGCCCCCGTACCCCCTCCCCTCCTTTCAGGAGAGGCGGGGGAGTTTGGCTGCGCACCCGGGCAGAGGGTGGTTCGCGCTTTATTTAATCTCGATGTAAGCAGGTTCGTTTTCATTTTGGGCGATGGTTAGGAGTTGAATAAGACGGTTGAGGTTTCCTGCGGAGAGGAGTATGCAGCCTCGTGAGTGCTCGGGCAGTGTGCCGCGATGGAAGCGTAAGCCGCTGCGGTTGGGCACGTCGCATACTTCGGGCATATAGCGGTTGAAGCGTGGCGACCACGTGAGGCGCAAGGGATAGTAGCCGGGCGCTATGAGGTAGCGTTTGTTTTCGAGGGTATGAAATGCGGCTTTGAGATTGCCGAGACCGGAGATAACTTTGCAATCACCATAGACGGCGTCGCCGCTTTGCATCTTATGTCGGAGTAAGTTGACTTGCATGGGAGTTTAGAGGTTAGAGGTTAGAGGTTAGACCGCTGTCCGGGTACGCAGGCGTCCCCGCCTGCTGTTAGAGGTTAGACCGCTTTGCTGAAAGACCGCTTTGCTGTCTGACTTTTTGACATCCGCTACTATATCAGTCTGTCAGCGTCAGCGGTCTTTCAGCGCAAAGCGCGGTCTGACAGTCGTAAGACGGTCTAACAGCCCCTTAGGACAATTTCTCCATCTCGCTGTTGAAGACGTACTGGTACAAGGTCTTGTACTTCGTCTGCTGCGCGAAAGCGACTTTGTCGGCGGCATTCTGCTGCGAGTCCAACATACGCTGGCGGGTGGCTTTCACAGCGGCGGAGAACTTGTTGCGATGTGCCAACTCTGCACCGCTTGCGGGCGTGCTGCGCTTGCCGTAGCGGACGGTGTACTTGGTATCACCGCGGTGGGCAAAGCCCACGGTCGCGTTCTTGCCAATCTTGCCGCAGATGTCCGCGATAGGGTACTCATAAGTAACTTTTCCCATAGTGGTTTTTTAGTGGTTAGTGGTTAGTGGTTAGTGGTGGTATTTCTTTTTGCTGCTTAGCGACTTTAGCAGCGTGATTCGGACTTTCATGGTATTGTAGGGTTTTGAAATTTCGCTGCAAAGGTACTACATTTTTTGGCAGGTTGTTGGTCAAGTACGACCAATAATTACGGGGAGCGGATGATATGGCGTACGCGTTCTTCGGAGATGCCGTATTCGGCGGCTATTTTGGCATAGATAAGCATGGTAGGCATTTGGGAGCGCAGGTCTTCGAAGAGTACTTTGTTGTGGCTTCGCTTGCCCTGTTCGTCAATCTGCGTTTGCATAATTCGCAAATTTGTTACACACAAAATGTCATTTTCTTAATAAACGGAAATCATTTTTCCTATTTTTACGCAATTTTAGTCATAAAATCTTAATAATCGTACTTTGTTTCATTTGTTTCATTTGTTACATAGAAAATGAGTAACCCTCCCCCACCCATATAAAATTATTATATATATATAATAATTAGATAACCCCCTCTAACTCCCCAAATTTTAATCCTTTTTAACGAAAAAACGGGGGTACTTTTCGCGAAAAGTACCCCGTTTTTCCCTCCAACTACCCCCTTTTCAACCCCACTTATTTTGTAACACCACACCATAAGGTCCTTGCCGAGACCTAACCGAGTAGCATATCAATACTAAATTGCAATGTAACAAATGA
>JALFGC010000012.1 GCA_022777485.1 Bacteroidales bacterium | reverse complement strand
CCTGTGATAGCAAGGATATTGTTCATTGGACAATTTGACAATTTACTATTTGACTATTGGGGATTTGAGTGCAAAGGTACTGCTTTTTTTTGGATTGTGCAAATTTTGGAGGCTAATTTTTTCGATATAGGTGCGGTATCCCCGCGACAGCGTGTCGAAAGACCTTCGATAATTACCCAATAATCACCTAATAATAACCTAATAATAACCTAATAATAACCTAATAATCACCCAAGAATCACCCAAGATTGTCGGCTTGCGATTTCGGTGGAGGTGGCTATGGAGCAGGACATAAAAAGAGACAGCCCGACAAGTTGGTGTTGTCAGGCTGTCTCGCGGTTAGCGAATTGTGCTTAGAAATAGAAGTTCATCAGCAGGTTTGCTCCGATATTGTCGGTAGAGAAGGTGAATCCGTGGCTTGCGGGTGCAACGAGGTCGGTGTACTGCTCCACTTGCGAGGTTGCGTTGTTCCACCCTTCGTAGATGGTTTCCCGCGCGGGATTCAGGGTATAGCAGATGTTGAGGTTGACATTTGCTCCCAAAGATATTTTGGGTGCGACAAACCACTCAACCCCTACGGAAGCGTATGCTCCGAAGCGATGTATGAGGTTTATGGCTTGGTCAGACAGCATACGCGCGTTGGGCATGTATGGGATTAGTCCGGTTGTTACGGCAGTAGGGAAGATGCTCGTATTGTAGGAGGGGTTCTGATTCAGTTCCGTAATGGCATTTCCGTAGCGGTATTGGTGCGTTTCATGTCCGAGTGCATAGATTATGCCTACGCCAAAGACTCCCTGCACGGGCAGTTGTTTGCCTACATGGTAATCAACTCCGAGTGCGATGCTACCTGAGAGTTTATTCACCTTGTAGGTGTCGATGACCTTTGCTTCGCTGAGGGGGTTCATCATCATCGCTGCATCATCCACGATGTAGCCGTTTTTGGAATAGATATTGCAGCCAAAGCCGAGGTTTGCCTTTATTCCCAGTTGGTCAGTGAGCATGTACTTTGCCATGATGGCCGCGATGTTGGGTGTGGGGCATAGCATGGGCTCTGCTGCGAGGTCGTCGAGGCTATTCCAAGTGTTGCCATTGAACATATTCCCCACAAAGTTAGCCAAGGGGTTTAGCGAGAAGCCGATCGCTACATCTCCTGCTTTTGGGAGGTATTCGGTATAGTCTTTCAGTTGCTTTCTCTCTCGTTGCGGCTTGGTCTCCGTTTGTGAGAAGGCTGCTGTCGCCACGATGAGCGACAGAGCCAAAGATATTATTCGTTTCATAACTTCATGATTTAGTCATGTTTACAATTATAAAAGGGTGTCCTTAAATTTCCTCCGAAACATCCCAAGCGTATCCTGCGGGCGAGGTCTTTACGCCGTTCTCGTAGTAGTAAAAGAGCATCTTTGCGGATTGCTTTATCTCGAAAGTCTTGGTCGATGTTCCTTCTGCTGTTGCGGGTTCGTTGTTGAGGTTGCCAGCGTTCTCGTAGTTGCCATAGAGCACTTCGATGGTGTTCTCCAACGGCTTCACATAGTGGTTGAACGCCGTGGTGTTTCCGGTCTCGCTCTCGAGGTTTACGGTGAATTTCAGTTTCGTGGAGCCCTCCTCGATATCGTGGTTGAGCGGGAAGTCGAAAGTGATATTTCTTCCGGCAACTTGCCGCTTGATGTTTACCGTTTCGCCCGTCTTGGGGTTGTATATGCGGATGGTTGCTTTCACCTTGTCGGCGTTGCCCCATCCTGCTTCGTGGTCGTTGCTGGTAGTGGTCTCTGTGGCTTTCTGGGCATAGAGTTTAATCTTTGCTGTGGCTTTCTTGTCAGAGATTTTGTACCATTCTGCGATGTCGTTCGTCCAACTGAGTAGCGTCTGGTTGACACTTGCGTCGGGTATGAACTGCATGTAGTAGTTCCGCTCTGCGTTCCAAGCGGCATTCTCGGGTATGCGTGCGCGTACCTCGTATGTTCCTTGGAGCGTGGTGGTTGCGGCTGCGTCTTTCGGATTGAACTTGTGCACCATCTCTTTCTCGAAGATTTCAATGGTGATGTTCGGCGTCTCAATGCCGTACTGCATGTAGATGGGGCAAGTAACGACACCGTTGGCGTCGGTGAGCACGATGGCGCGGTAGGTCTCGCCCGCCATGTTGTATTTAACCATCACTTTCTTGCGTGCCAAGGGTTCGTAATCTCCCACCCAGAAACCTGTTTCCACGGGCATGTTGATGATGGAAGTCCAAGTCTCGGTGGTGTAGCCCTCGGGTACGATTAGCCATCCGAGGAGGTCAGCCTCGTATTCGGTAGCCGCGGAAGTGGGGCTGAAGTCGTAGTAGAGTGTCCATTTGTTGTTCCATGCGCCATCGGTTGTTTCTACCTTTCTTTTCTGCGTGTAGTTGCCTTCTAAGATTTCTGTTTTAGCGCTCAGGTAGTGTTTGAAGTTGTTCACTTTCTGGTCGAACAACCTGATGTCGTCAGCGTTCATAGTGCTGTTGATGGTTTTCACGGGGATGTTCACTTGGAAGGTGCCGTCTGTTGCAATGGGTGCGACGAAAGTATAGTCGGTGGAGCCATAGGTAACCGTCAGTTGTGCGCGTAAGTTTGCCCCGCTTCGTTTTCCGACGCAATAGCCGGTCTCCACGGCGAAAAGCATTCTTGCCTTGACGGTAGCCGTCTCTTCGTAGCCCGGGATAACCACCCACCCCGCGAGGTCATCACACCAAGTGTCGATGGTATTGGCAGGCGCGAAAGTGTAGTAGTATTTGCCCAGTACATTCCAAGCTGCGTCGGCAGTGCGAATATGGGCTTTTTCTACATATGTTCCTTCTTTGAGAATGAGTTGTTTGCCGTCTGCCGTATAGTGTGTGAAGGCAATGGTAGCGGGTTGTTCAAGTGTGGCAGTCCATGTTCCGCCCGGGTTGACTCCTTCCTCTGCCGTCGGGATGGTCAGTTGGAAAGAGCCGTCAGCCTTGGTCAGTACGACAAAACCGTTGTCATAGGGCGGTACCGCGCCGCGGATAGTAACTGTCTGCGGGGTAGTGGTGTAGTCTCCCATACCAAACGCGGTCTCTCGTGCTACGGCAACGCTACCGGTGAGCGTAGAAGAGGCGGTCATGCTGCTGAAGCCCTGTTCTGCAAAGACCCATCCTGCTAAGTCGGGCTCCCATGTGGCGGGAACTTGTGCGGGGGCAATACCATTGTTGTAGCCGGGCTTGAACTCCAAGGGACGCTCTCCGATGTGGCAGGCAACTCCCTCAATGACCTCGCTCACATTGAACAAAGTCAGGCTCTCGCGCAGTTTGTACACACCGCTCAGTTTTGTCGTATTCCCTTCCACGTTGATGTAGTGGGTGAATGCGCTTTCGGCTTTTGGCGTGATGTCTGCATTGACCACCCGGAATCCCTTCTTCAAATTCTTGATGGGTAAGTTGAGTGTGAAGGCACCTTGTGCGTTGGTTGTGGTGCCATAGGTGAACTCTGTCGGTGCTTTGGGTGAGAGTCCTTGTGCTATTGCCGCGAGGTATTCTGCGTGGTCTTCTCCGTCCACGATAGTGATTTCGACTTGGCAGTCAGCGGCAGCCTTGTATGCTCCGGAGCGATAGCCCGTCTCATAGGGCAGTAGCAGCGAACCGGAGAGCACCGCCGTCTCTGCATAGTCTTTCATGTCAATCTCTTCGCGGTCGTAGCACAGCGCTTTCACGATATAGTGCTCGGGTTTGAGCGTGGTAGGCAAAGCGTCGGAGGGCGGCACCAGCGTGAACTTGCACATGCGTGTCTCGAAGACGGGTTGCCCCTCTTCCATACGTTGGTACAACGATTGTTCTGCGGAGAACTCCTCGAAGCGCAGCGTGGCACCCGCCACTCCTACTGCGGGCACGGGAATAGAGAAAGAATAGTTTCCCAGCGAGTCCACCACGGTAGAGAAAGTCTTTGTTCCCGTTGCTCCTGCCTTGTAGGAAGCGTAGGGAATATCCACATAAACCGTTCGTCCTATCGCCGGCACCATTATCTCCGTGCTGTAGTTTCCTTCGGTTGCTTGCTGTCCTGTGCTGTAGGACACATAGCCACTGACCGTAGCCACATCCTTGATGTTGTCCAGCGACAACTCGGATTGCTCTTTTTTGCAGCCGACCAATGCTATCGCAAAGGCAGCCAGCCATACAATGTGTTTTTTCATAATCTGTTAGTAGTTAGAAGATTGATGTTATCTGTTTGAATGAATGTGCTCGGGACAATACATCCCGATTGAGCATCGGGATGTATTGCTATGCATTATTTGCTCGAAGTGATATGCCCTTGTGCGTCGTAGATAGTCTCACCGCGGCGGATATAGAGCAGACCGTTTTGGATAAACTTTTCTGCAACGGGTTGCAAGGTCGTTTGCTCGGTGCCCATCTCCTCATTGGTGAAGATAGGCTCGATGTTGTAGTCGGTAGCAATCGCGGTGATGACGAACGGATTAGCGGTCTCCTCTTCGCCGTTTATGTTCCAGCGTGTGAAGACAAATCCGTCATCCGGAATAGCCGTGATGCTCATGCTCTCGTTCTCCAACAAGGTGTACGTGTTCGGAGCGGGGTTAGTGGTACCGCCGCGTACCTCGTAGATGGTTACCGTGTAAGAAGGAATGCGTTGGAAGGTCGCCTCAAGCGCGATGTCTTCCGTAACGGTAATCTCGCGGGTAGAAGCCGTGTCGCCGTCCGACCATTTCTTGAAGCGGTAACCCTCTTTCGGCGTAGCGATAATGGTCAGTTTAGTGCCATAGACATACTCGTCTCCGTTCACCTCGTCGTTCACGCTACCGCCTGTTCCTGCGGAGATGAAGACGCTATACAGACGCTCTAAGGTGAAGTCTTTGGTAACAGCGTTTTCGAGATAGGTCTTGCGGTCGCTATCCATCGGGCGAATAGAAATAGTGTATTTCTTGCCCGCCTTGCCTTTGAAGAGGTAAGTCTTCTCTGCGATGGTATCAGCCGCCTGCTCTTCGCCCTTGTTGTTGGTGATGATAACCTCAAACAACGGCGCTTCGCTCTTCCATGTAGCGGTAGCACTGGATGTCGTTACCGTGATACTCAGGTCTGTTACGGCGTAAACAGGTATCTCCACGAAGGTCGCGGTAACGGTCTTGTCCGCGCTCATGGTGAGTGTGCGGTTAGGATTGGTCGTGCCGTCCTCCCATTGCTTGAACTGCCATCCCTCTGCGGGTACTGCTTCCAATGTAACGGTCGTGCCTGCCTCATACTTATCTTGCTGCGGCTTAACGGTAACCGTACCTTGTCCTTCCTTGTTCACGGTCAGCGTGTAATAGGTAGGCTCCGGTATATCCTCCTCGAAGGTTGCGGTAATAACCATGTCTTGCGTAATCACTATCCGGTGCGTTGTCCCCTTGTCGCCGTCCGACCATTGTACGAAGTGCCATCCCTCAGCCGGCTTAGCCGTCAGGGTAACGATAGTGCCTCGTTGGTAGGTGTCTGCTTGCGGGGCGCAAGTGACGGTGCCGTTGCCTACCGTATCCACGGTCAGCGTGTAGGTCGGCTCCGGGGTCTTCTTGGTGAAGACAGGCGTAACCGTCATATCCTCCGTCATGGTAAGGAAGAGCGGGTTGTCGGTGGATTCAGTCTTATCCTCTATCGCCCACTTCGTGAAGGTGTAACCTGCATCGGGAGTTGCCACCAGCGACACTTGTGCACCCTCTTTGTAGGTCATTGTACCCGTCAGGTTGGTGCTACCGCCTACAGCCGCATTCACCGTGAGCGTATATTCTACCACCGTCGGAATCAATTCAAACGTTGCCGTCAGAACGGTATTTTGCATAAGCACGATGCTGCGCTTAGCTTGCAGGTTACCGTCCGACCATTGTTGGAAACGATAGCCGTCCTCAGGCGTTGCTACGAGGTCAAGTGCTGTACCGGCATCGTAAGTACCGTTGATATCGCTGTTCACCGTTCCGCCGGCGCCTGCTAACAAGGTGATGGCGTACTGCGGTGTAGGTGCAGGAGTCTCCTCTACGGTAAATCGTACAATCGTCTCGGTCTCCCATACATACGCATCGCTCTTATCCAGCGATATCACATTCACTTGGTAGTCGCCCGCAGCAAGGTTCTCCCATTGCGCGTAGGTATTGTCGGTGGTGACCTCATCTATACGCTCCCTGGTGCTTCGGTCGTAGAGCCATACGGCAAAGTTGTCCCATGTGCTGTTCCATGTTGCCGTAGTGGTAGTGCCTACCGTCTGCACTTGCAGGTCGCTGACGCTGTAATCCGGCACTGCATGCGCAGGTACATAGATATCCTCGCCATAGACGAAACCTAACCAATTGCCGGCGGAGTCGCAAGGAATCACGCGCCAAGCGTAATAGCCTTCTTGTTCAAAATGAACCTCCACGGGTTGTGCTGCAACAAAGTCGTCATACACATTGCCGTCTCCTACTATCAAGTAGTACTGCGGTGCTTGCACATCGGCTTCCCAAGTAAGGTAGTAGGTCGCGCTATCTTGCGTGGTCGCTTTCAGGTTGTAAGGCAGGTATGGGTTCTCTTTGATTTCAAAAGCAGGCCCCTCTACAAACGCGGTCAGCGGGGCATTGTTGTTAGACAGTGCGCGTACACGCCATTGCCATTTCCCTATTGCATTGGCATTGAATATCAAATCAAGGTTGGGATAACTCGTCGTGTAACGGCTCAGCACCTCGGGGCTCTCCACTTGGTTCAACAGCACCTCAAACTGCTCATACTCTTTGGCTGTCCATGTGAAATCGGCTGTACCCACACCGGTCTGCACCTGCAAGTTCTCAGGAACGAACGGTGTCAGGTCTTCATCGCACGGGCGTGCGTCCAAGTACCAGTATTTCCCCCAATCATGTATGCCTATCGTCAGGCAAGCATCGCCATAGAGCGTGGGCGAGTTTCTGGTCTGCTGCAGGCTGTCCCAAGCCGTGGTGAGCGGGTCAGCGGTGGCAACAAGGCAACCGATATACTCGCACGGAGCCTCAATGGTAGCCACATACTTGCCCTCGTTGTTGAGCATAGCCTGTACAGAGCCGTACTTTCCGTATTCGTCATTCCACCAGTAGTACCACATGCCCTTGCTGAAGTCCATCTCGCAGTCCTCGGGCACCGTGGTGATGATGGTATAGGAGTAGAAATCAGGCGCGGTTACCTCAAAGGCTGGACCGTTGCTGAAACCTAAGCCGTTGCCCTCTTCGTCCAGAGCATACAACGTCCATTGGTACATACCGCTTTGGGTGAAGTGGTGGGTATAGACTACGGTGTCAACCACTTCGCGTACCACTTCCGCACCCGCTTCATCCTCAATGATGATGAGGTAATGCGGCGCCTGCTCCGAAACATATTCCCACGTGAAGGTGTAGTTGTACCCGTCTTCACTGTTGGCTTGCAGGTTCAGCAACTGGTAAGGATTCTCGGGCATTACGAAATCAGGACCGGATACATACTCCGACAACAAGTTACCGCTGGCGTCTGTAGTTGCCACTGCCCATTGGAAGGCTACATTGGCATATCCGCTGACATTCAGTGTCAACGCAGGCTCGCTGGTATAGAATGGCTGTTGGTACTCTGTCCCCTCTTCTTCCCATGTCAACTGCACAACCCAATGACTACCCTTGTCGGCTTGCCAACGGAATGCCATCTTGCCATAGGTCGCGTCCACTTGCAAATCGTAAGGCGCATACAGCGCAGGGTCTTCGGCATAGAAGGTAAACTCTTGATAAGTCCACTCTGTGCCGATAATCATGGTTATTTCATCGTTCACGGGACGAACGTAGAAGTAGTAGGTGCCGGCACTGCCTGTCCATGTGTAGGACTTTTGGTCTATTATGCCTTGCACCAAACTATTATCATTCACATCGAACACATAGATATAGAAGAGGTTCGCCGGGCTTTCCCATGTTGCCGTCATTGTAGAGTCGCTAACGGCTATTTGCAGATTCTTCGCATTATAGTCGGGCACATTGGTTGCTATTACGCTATCCATTGCCTCCGTAGTTGCCACAATGTTCTCTGCCGAATCGCAAGCACTCACGCGCCAGGTGTAGGCACCTTCTATCGCCAAAGTAATTGCTTTGGTGGTTGTCGAAAGGGTCGAAACATGATAAGTGTCCCCGTCGTATAGTACTTCCAGCAGGTAAACGGGTGCCGGATTTTCGCCGCCGCTCCAAGAGAAGGTGTATTCATAGCCGTTCTCCGTCGTAGCCGTCAGGTTCGCAGGTGCAGAGTACAACGGCTCAACATACGGGTGGTGCTCACATACATATGCGCTATTCATCTCAGGAGTAGAACCATTGTAGTTCTGCCATTGACCAAAGAGCACCAGCGTATCTCCTTGTACAATCTCATTACCCGTGGTAAAGTTGCTGTTATTCAACCATTTGGTGCGGTAGCAATACAACTGATTGTCCGTTGTACCATCATCGGATACATATAGATTCGCATTGCCGTAGTTCATTATTTGCTCCGGTGAATCTTTCATCGTAGATATGATACCCTTTACGAAGTACGACATAGACGATATGGTGTTGTCGCGTGCCTGAATATATGTCAAGGCGCTACCCGCAGCCATAGCCGTAGTCGTCTGATTTTGCAAAGCATACACAGAAAAACTGTTTTCTACGGCGTTGTAACGGTAAGAGTTCAATCGGCTTACCGAGATAGTATGGCTGTGCGCGTAGGTATTGCCTTCCGAGTCGGCTAATTCATAGTCGAACAGATAATCACCATTTGCATCCAGCGAGATAGTCAGCAAGCCGCTTGACAGCGTAATCCTATTCTCTGTCCCCTTTCCATAGGTGATATCGCTGTATTCAATCGTTCCGATAGCCTGCTTTCCGGGTTGTAGTTCATAGGTACCAAGGATGGAGTTTACATCCTCTACTCCTAATTGGAAATAGAGCCATGTGCCGAAAAACCCTGCCTCATTGTTCGAGTAACCTTCTGTAAATAGGGATATCTCCAATGTGCGACTTTGCTCTTCTGAGTAATCATACACCTCTGCATTCGTGAAGAGGAACGAAGGCTTAACCACCTCCTCTGCGCCCGTCTCGCAGTCCACGTTCGTCAGCGGATACCTGCCGTTGGACGAGTTGCCTATCGAGAAGCAGATATCTGTCTCTATGTTTTGGTAGTCCAGCGTCTGCTGCGCACCTGCCCAGTTGTTGCCCGTTACATCTTGGTTCACACCCAAGCAACCGATTACTTTCTCATTCGACAACACAGTAACAGAATACCATCCGTCATCGCCCAAGGTCATGGGGAGGCATGCACCGCTCTCGTTCGCATTCGCGCTCCACCACCATAGCCATAGACCATTCTTTAAGTTCATCGTGCAATCGGCTGCGGGCTTCATGCGTATAGTAAATGGGTTGAAGAACAATGGGTTAGAACTCGAGTAGATATACGAGGCTCCCTTGCCGACCGTCTCGTAGGTACCGTTGTAGTTCGTCAGTTGACCATACAACACCACAAAGTCGCCCACCTGCACTGTATTAGGGTCGGTAATCTTCTGCCCGTCTTTGCCATACACTTGAAAGGCGTAGAACTCTTCCGTAGAAGTCCCGTCATTCGTCGGCGTGATGTAGAAGAGGGCATTGCCGTAGTTGGAGATAGCACTTGAGTTGTTGTTATGGAGACGCTTAACCCAACCTTTCACATAGTACTTCTCGCTTGTGCTCGCGCCGCTTGCCAACTGCGAGCATATCTCGCGTGCCTCATACACATTCAGCGTACCTGCCGGCACTTCCACGCCCGCAGGGTCGGGCGTGATATCTTGGGTCGGCTCCTCCGTCCCTTGATAGACATACCCGTTTTGTATCACGAACGGGAAGCGCTTCTCGCCCACGCCCGCCACATAGAACGGCCAGTAGGTCGAATCCTGCGAGATACCCACCGACAACTCGTAGGCGCCGTCCGGCAGATCCCCTACAATCACGCTCGTCGATAGGCTATTGGTGAAGTAGTAGCCGGCGGGCAACGCGCCACCCACATAGTTGCTCACCGGATAAGCCACCGCATTACCGTCTTGGTAAACCGCAAACCCGTAGTAGCCGTCCATGGTGTTTGTACCTGCATTGCTGAAATGGTCTATTTGAAAGTAAATCGGCGAGGTCTTGGCTAACTGCGCGTTCGATGTCCAAGTGATATCATCCGCCGTAACGGTTAGGGTAGGCTTGCCGCCCGCATCGGGCTTTATATTCGTGTACGCGCTCACATACTCCGTGAAGGCCAATCCGCTGCTCGCGCCGCCTATTCCTTGGTCGGCGGGCTCCAGTGCTGACAGCGCAAAATAGCCGTCGCAGTAGCCGCCCCAGCCCCAGTTGATATGCAGGTAGCCGTTCGACTGAATACCGTCGCACACAAAGGCGTGTCCTTCGTTATTCACCGTGTGACCGTCCATCAAAATAGTATGCCCTGCTTGCAGGTCGGCAGCCATCTTGTCCAACATCACATTGGCGTCCATGTAGTTTTTCGGTAGCGTTATTATCCCTGCATCATATCCGAAATAGGTGTTGAGCGCCTGCGCCATCAGGGACGTGATCGCCCCGCTGCCGCCTTCGGAATTGGTGCCATAATTCATCTCACAAGCTACGCCGCAGTGGTACATCAGCGTCGCCACGGCGGTTTGCTTTGCCGTGGTCGAAGAGTCGCTGTAGTCGTCCAACATGTTGCTCCACTGATAGGTCGTTTTGCCGAAGTCCGCGCTCAGCGTTTGTCCGTTCCATGTGTACGAATGCGAACTCGTGCCTTTCTTAGGCCATTGGTTGGCGTACATCACCTGCGCCGCAGCCGTCGCCACGCACCCCGTTACGCAACGCTCGCCGTTCTTGGTCGGGCAGAGGTTGTTGTAAGGGGCACCTTGGTTCCATGTCGCGCTGCACAGCGGGCTTACCGCCGTGTAGGTGGTTGCATACTCCGAACGGCTTGATACTGCCCCCGAAGCAACCGACTTACTCGCACGCTCAATCTCGTGTGAATACATGTCCAGCCAGAAGCGCACATTCGCAGGCAGGTCGTCCGTGCGAAAAACACCCTCATCTGCATAACCCAATATCGACCGACTCTTATCATCTGCCGATACCAATACAAAACCCTCGTTCGCGCGGCTGAATACATACACCGCGGGGGTTGTCGCGTCGCTTTGCAGGTGCGTGTGCGCCAGCGTCAAGGCGTCTGCACTTGCCACACGACTTGCGCCCGACGGAGAGGACAAAGCAGGATGCCGCTGCAGAAATTCTGCCGCCAACGCCTCTGCCTCGCTTGCACTCCGAGGAGTTGCGAACATGCCCATGCTGACAAACAATAGCATGCCCATAAAGAAGGATAATCGTTTCATAATAATATATTGTTTAATGGTTCGTATATAGTGATGAATTATGGCTTTCAAAAAGTCCTTGTGCCTTGTTCCCTGCTCATTCATTCCCTCAATCCATCTCCGTCTCATTCTTCAAAATCTCTGCGAGGGCGCAGCCCGAAGCAAGGTCTTATAAATTTCGAAAAGTCATTGTGCCTTGTTCCCCTCATTCATTCCCTCTATCTACCTCCGTTTCTTTCTTCAAAATCTCTGCGAGGGCGTAGCCCGAAGCAAGGTCTTATAAATATCGAACTTGTTTCCCTCAATCTATCTCCGTTTCTTTCTTCAGAATCTCTGCGAGGGCGTAGCCCGAAGCAAGGTCTTATAAATTTTCCTTCCATTTCCGCTGCAAAGTTACTGCTTTTCCCCCACATAGCATATAGACAAATCTTGACTTTTTACCTAAAACCCCGATAATTTCCGCCTTTTTTGCCCCATAAGACCAACAAAGACCATCCAACATCGCTGTTAGATAGTCTTGTTATTGCATACCCTGCTCGGCACTCCGAATAGAGTGTTTGTATCGAAAAATATACATTCGCCCCATGGGGGGTAAATCAAATGGCTATGTACGCGGGCAGACTTCATTCTTCTACCTCCTAATTAAATTAAGGTTAAGCAAAAGGTCTTTCACCTTTCGTCTGCAAAGATAAGGTATTTTTTTGAATTGCACAAATCTTTTTGCTTTTTTCTCCCGTTTTCCCTAAAAAATACGAAAAATCAACTCCCACACTCTCCCTCGCCCCTCCCCAACCCCTCCCTGCAGCCTCCTCTAATCCCCCCGTTCCTCCCCCGGTCCTCCCCCGAGACTACACCCTGACGATAGTTAACGATTAGTTAACGATTAGTTAGTGATTAGTTAGTGATTCTTGGAGGGATTAGCCGAGCGTAGCGCACTCATACGCTGCGTCCGAGTCCCCCCGATACATCCCGCCGACTGAAAATTTGCGTCAATGCTTGCACATACAAAAAAAAAGCAGTACCTTTGTATCGATTTTTGGACAATAGACTATGTACATTCGTGAAGTATTAGACGCTATCCGCCCGCGCGCCATCAGAGGCGTCGCTGATAGGCGAGCCATCCTCCACCTGCTGACAGATAGCCGGCAACTGAATCAAGAGGACGCCGAGGCAACCCTTTTCTTTGCCATCAAAACCGACAAAAACAACGGCGCAAACTACATCCCGGAACTCATCCAACGAGGGGTGAAAACCTTCGTACTCCCATACGAAGCGCACATACAAGGACCCATGGACGAGACACAAAACGGTATCCTACGAATCTATGTCAATGATGTCATTCGTGCCTTGCAAGACTTAGCGGCGTACAAACGCTCGCTCTACCATTGCCCCGTGATAGGTATCACCGGCTCCAACGGAAAAACCGTCGTCAAGGAGTGGCTCTACCAACTCCTCAAGGGCGATTATCGAATCACACGCTCACCCAAATCGTACAATTCACAAATTGGCGTTCCCCTCTCCGTCTGGGAGATGGACGAGCGCACCACCCTCGCTATCTTCGAGGCGGGAATCTCACAACCCGGCGAAATGCGCAACCTCGAGCGGGTCATACGACCGACCATGGGAGTGCTCACCTACATCGGACCCGAACACGGAGAGAACTTCGATTCCCTGCAGCAGAAACGAACAGAGAAAATGTTGCTCTTTGCGAACTGCAATGTAGTCATAGAAGACCCCACACACCAAAACATACGCACCTGCGCAGCGGTCATGAGAGCACTCGGATACGACGAAGACGAGATAAACAAGCGTATCCTTGAACAGACGCACGAGACCGTCATGCAGGTCAATCTGCAAGCACTGACCGACAACCTGCGCTACTTCAAACACCTGCTCCAACCCACCACACGCCTCACCTGCATGGTCAAAGCATTCGCCTACGGCGCGGGAAGCATTGAGGTAAGCCGCGCCTTGCAACAAAGCCAACTCGCAGACTACCTCGCTGTCGCAGTGGCAGACGAAGGGTGCGAACTGCGAAAGGCGGGCATAACGCTCCCCATCATCATCATGGACCCCGAAGTGGCGGCGCTTGACCTCATCTTAGAGAATAACCTACAGCCGAATATCTACTCCTTCCAAGCGCTCGAAAACATCATAGAAGCCGCTACATCCAAAGGATTAGAAGACTATCCCATACATATCAAGATAGACTCTGGTATGCACCGACTCGGCTTCTACTACGAAGAGATGGAGACCCTCATTGACCGACTCAAAGGACAGAGAGCCGTGAAAGTGCAATCCGTATTCTCACACCTTGCGGGGAGCGATGAAGCCCAGTTCGACGACTTCACGATACACCAAATAGAGTACTTCGACTCGTGCGCCGAGACTCTGAAAGCAGGACTACGATACCCCATCCTTAAACACATATGCAACTCCGCCGGAATAGAGCGATTCACGCAATACCAGTTCGATATGTGCCGACTCGGAATAGGACTCTACGGTATTTCTTTCGCAGGCGCAGCCCTAAAAACAGTCTGCTCCTTGAAGACTACCATCCTCAGCCTGAAGATAGTGCGGGCAGGAGAAACTATCGGATATGGAAGACACACCATGCTCCACGAAGACAGGCTGATAGCCGTCATCCCTATCGGTTACGCCGACGGCTTCGACCGCCGCTTTAGCAACTACGGAGGCGCCGTCATCGTGCGGGGGAAGAGATGTCCGGTCGTAGGAAATGTGTGCATGGACCAGGCAATGATAGATGTTACGGGCACAGACGCGCAAGTAGGAGACGAGGTGGAGGTGTTCGGAGAGAAACTCTCTATCAACGAACTCGCCGCGCGACTCGATACCATACCCTACGAAATACTCACTTCGGTCTCGCGACGAGTGAAAAGAGTATACATCTAATTAGGAATTTTAACTCAATTAAAGCCCATTAAAAGTTCATTAAAGGCAATGTTTTAATGGCTCTTTAATGGTCTTTAATGGAGAAATGAAAGAGAGATTAACGGCTAATTAGGAATTAGGACTTTTCGGAAAATACGATTCATATGGCTATCGTGTGTCATAATTTGACTGTCGGATATAGGGAGAAAATCGTACAGTCTTCCCTCTCTTTCACGCTCAACGACGGGGAACTGGTCTGCATGCTCGGGCGCAATGGCTGTGGGAAATCCACCCTCTTGCGCACCATAGCAGGCCTGCTTCTGCCGATAGGGGGACAGTTCACGATACAGACACAAGCCAAAGAGAATGTCGCACTCGTGCTGAGCACCGACGGGGCAATAGAGCGCACGACGGTCTTCGATATAGTGGCGATGGGACGCTATCCCTACACATCCCTGCTCGGCAGCCTCACCCCCGACGACAAGCATATCATTGCGCAGGCATTGCTCGCCGTAGGGCTGCCGGGGAACGACAAAGACTGGTGCGCCTCCGACTATATGGCGCACTCCGACGGAGAGAAACAGCGTATCCTGATAGCCAAAGCCATCGCACAACAGACGCCTGTCATCCTATTGGACGAACCCACGGCGCACCTTGACTTGCCGAACAGAATCAAGATTCTGCTCCTGCTCAAACACCTTGCGCATGAGCAACAAAAGACCATCCTCATCTCTACCCATGAGTTAGACCTCGCTATCAAGACTTCAGACCGAATCTTGCTGCTTGCGCCCGACCGACCTTTCCGATTGGATACACCCAAGCGCCTCATGGAAACCAATGCGTTCAATGAGGCTTTCGGTATGGATATCTTTGCGCTGCCTGACTTAGGAAATGTCTGACCAGTTCTGCGCCGTGATACGCAGGCGGTTGAGTTGCTCTTTGTAGATTTGGTTATGCTGCTCCGCCAGCGTGGGGTCTTGCTCCAAGATGTCGGAAGCCGCTTGGCGAGCCAGTTCCAGCAGTTGACCATCTGTTGTAAGGGAGGCGATATGCAGGTCGAACGGCAGTCCCGACTGCTGCGTTCCCTCCAAATCGCCGGGGCCGCGCAGTTGCAAATCGGCTTCGGCTATGCGGAAACCGTCATTGGTCGCCACCATGATATCCATGCGCTGACGAGTCTCTTTTGTCAGTTCCAGTTTAGTGAGGAGTACGCAATAACTCTGCGCTGCGCCGCGGCCTACCCGCCCACGCAATTGATGGAGTTGGCTAAGACCAAACCGCTCGGCATTCTCGATAATCATTACCGTAGCGTTAGGCACATTCACCCCCACCTCTATCACAGTGGTGGCTACCAGTATCTGCGTCTCGCCTTTGACGAAACGCCGCATTTGCTCGTCCTTATCCTTTGCTTTCATCTGCCCATGCACCATCGAAAGACGGTAATGAGGGAAAGTCTCGCACAGTTCATTGTAGCCGTTCTGCAAGTCTTGCATGTCCATTTTCTCGTTCTCCTTAATGAGCGGGAAAACGATATAGACCTGCCGCCCCGCCTCTATCTGCTTGGAGATGAACTGATTAACGGACGCCTTGCGCTGAATGGAATAGTGCAACGTATGCACGGGCTTCCGCCCGGGAGGCAGTTCGTCTATCACACTCACGCGCAAGTCGCCATAGACGGTCATCGCCAGCGTGCGGGGGATGGGCGTGGCGGTCATCACCAGCACATGCGGCGGGCAGACATTCTTGCTCCATAGTTTGGCACGCTGCGCCACCCCAAAGCGGTGCTGCTCGTCCACGACTACAAGTCCTAAGTTTCCCCACTGCACATTGTCTTCCAGCAGGGCATGCGTGCCGATAAGGATATCTATCTCCCCATTCTGCAAAGCGGGAAGCAGTACAGCGCGCTCTTTCTTGGAGGTAGAGCCTGTAAGGAGCGAGACGCGCACATTGGGGACAGCCGAAAGAAAAGAGGAGAGCGTCTCGAAATGTTGATTGGCAAGAATCTCAGTGGGCGCCATGATACAAGTCTGGAAGCCGTTGTCCACAGCCAGCAGGCAACAGAGAAGTGCCACAAGGGTCTTTCCGCTACCGACATCGCCCTGCAAGAGACGATTCATCTGCTTGCCGGACTTGAGGTCGGTCTGTATCTCACGAATCACGCGTTTTTGTGCGTTCGTAAGGTCGAAAGGCAGGGAACGGTAGAGGGCATTGAAAGTCTTGCCGACAATGGGCATGGCGTAGCCTTGATTCTGCTCACGGCGCTTCATCTGCCTTAGAATCTGCAATTGGATATAGAACAGTTCCTCGAACTTCAGCCGCTCGCGCGCCCGCTGCAAGGCTGTATTGTCCTTTGGGAAATGCACATTGATGAGTGCTTGGGTGAGCGACATGAGATGATACTGCTGCAGGAGGTCGCTCCCCATGGTGTCTTGCACCCCTTCGGCGGCGAGGTCTGGGATGAGATGGGCAATGATAGTACGCATTGCCTTGGAGTTCAGCCCCTTTTTCTTCATCGTCTCCGAGGTGTTGTAGTAGGGTTCCAGCCCTTGTGTCATCTCGGGCGTTACCTTTTCCCACGGCGTGAGTTCGGGGTGAATGAAGTTGAACAAGTGATTGAAGCGTGATGGTTTGCCGAAGAGGAGGTATCTCACCCCCTTTTGGAGTTTGACATACTGAATGCCCTTGAACCAAACGAGTTCGATGATATGGCTACCATCCGAGAAGGTGGCGCTCAGGCGGGCGCCTTTCCCCGTACCGATGGTATGCCATTCGGTTACCTCGCCGATGATTTGGACATAGGTATCCTCGTCTTCAATCTCTGCAATCTTATAGAAGCGGCTGCGGTCAATATACTTGTAGGGATACTGCCGCAGCATGTCAAGGGCGGTGGTTACCCCTAACTCTTTACGAAGAGTGTCGGCACGATTCGTACCGACACCCTTGCAATATGCTATGTCTCTTTGAGATAGCAACAATGTTCAATTAAGAATTATGAATTAAGAGGGCATTGATAGTCCTATAGGCTTTGATACCATCGTCCTTGTATTTGTTCAAGAACTGCCCGACTCAATCTTAGTTCAGTCTTATTATTGCAGGCGGAAGTTAACGGGTACGGTATATTTCACGCGTACTGCTTTACCACGCTGCTTACCGGGTTTCCACTTCGGCATGGACTTGATAACACGCACAGCCTCTTTGTCGAGCGAAGCATCACCACCGGAACGAACGACCTCAACATCCACAATGGAGCCATCCTTGTTCACCACAAACTGGCAGATAACACGCCCTTGGATACCGTTCTCCTGCGCAATAACAGGGTACTTCACATTCTCGCTGAGGTATTTGAAGAGGGCTTGCTGACCGCCCGGGAACTCCGGCATAGTCTCTACTACCACAAACACAACCTCTTCTTCCTCTTCCTCTACCGGTGCCTCTACGGGTGCGGCAATCACTACTTCCACATCCTTATCATCCTCGGTATTGATTTCGATAGACTCGGTCTCTACATCGTCCTCTACCACATTGAGCACCTCTACTTCTTGTACAGGAGGCGGTGGGGGTGGGGGAGTGGTTTCTTGAGTGGTCTGTTGGATTTCTACTTCCTCCTCGAAAGTGAACTCCATATCTGCCACCTCATACTTCGTTACTTCTTTCTCCGTCCACTCCAACGCTACATAGCAAAGGCTCAAGACGAAGACAAAACCCATCAAGACATAGACTACTTTCTTGTCTTCCAGACTGGCTTTTTGTGACTTTTTGAGTTGCATATTGTGTTAGTTATTAGATTTTACCAATTGACCGTTGAACTACTGTTGGAAAGAGATCTGCTTATGCTACCATTATGAGTGGCAATAACGCATGTCCAACTGTTTGCCCAATGTGCTCTGCTTGATTTAGAGCATGGGAAATCCTCAAAATCGGCTGCAAATTTACTGCTTTTTTCTGAATAATACAAACATTTCTTGCTTTTTTTGTGTTTTTTTCTCGTTTTCGTTGGAAAATCCATAAAAAAGCACTACCTTTGCAAGCGGAATGAAGGAATGGATACAAAAGATAGCCCACTCGGAGTTGGTGCGCAACTCTGCGAAATTGCTTACTGCGAATGTTGTTGCGCAAGCAATCGGTTTGCTGGTCTATCCCATCTTGACTCGCCTCTACAGCCCCGAAGACTTTGGACTGTTAAACCTGTTTCTAAGCATCGGAAATATCTGCCTGCTAATTTCTACCGGAGAGTATCGCTACGCTATTCTATTACCGAAAAATGAAGAGGAAACTATTAGTTTAGTGAAACTTTGTTTTAGGTTGGTTTGCAGTACATCTGTACTTGTAATGTTAACCATACCACTTGTACCCATGATTTCTGAACTATTTAGAGTTCAGGGTCTGCAAGTGGTATATTGGATGATACCAATATATATTCTTGTTTTTGGAATTTGGGAGGCTTTATCAAAGTGGCATTTACGACGGAAAGAGTTTTCTATTCTAAGCGAATTTCAAGTGGTGCATAGTAGTACATCTGCCTTCTCAAAAATCATATTCGGTTGGTGTGGCTTTACAAGATTAGGTCTCGTTTTTTCTACATTGATTGCCCCTGTATTATCCATACTTGTATATATAGTAAGACATTTCAAATCAATTTTGCCACTTCGTTCTAATAGCCGTTATTCCGTAGCGCTTTTGTTGCAAAAATATCGCAATTTCCCCTTGCTGACATTACCAAGAGCATTAACGAATACATTAAGTGATAGCCTACCCGCCTTGCTCTTGACGCCAATATTCGGATTATCCTCGCTTGGGTTTTATACTATGGCACTGATAGTACTTAGACCTATTCAGATGATAGTAAATGCGTTATATCAGACTTTGTATGAGAATATTGCTGCGAAGAAGCGAAACCTTAGTACAATTAAATCAACACTATTAAGAGTTTTTGTTCAATTGCTGCTATATGGCATCATTCCATTTGTAATGTTGATGATTTTTGCTCCCTCAATAATTTCGCTTTTATTAGGTGAGAACTGGATACAAACAGGTATTTACATCCGCTATCTTTGCCCCTGGTTCTACTGCATATTTCTATCAGGTGCTTTTTGCTTCATTCCTGAATTATTCAATAAGCAAAAAATCTTTCTCGCTATAGAGATACTTTTTTTCCTTCTTCAAATAGGGGCTATGTTATTAGGAGTTTTCTTTCGAAATATTGATATCGCTATTATCTCGATGTCTATTGTCGGAACTTTGATAATCTGTCTTCAATTGGTTGTGTATTATAAAACCATTATGGAATACGAGTTAACAATTAAAACGCTTCATGATGGCAAGTAGAGTAAGTACTTGCATCTTTTCAGTAGCATCTCCTTTGAAGAATTCACTAGCGATATCTTTTATATTAGGATAGTTGTTTAAACGGTAGATATTTTCCTTATAGTAATCATTTGCAAATTGTTTAAGGCTCTCATTTTTCTCAAACCACGAATCTTCAGGGTTCATTGATTGACCTTCTCTCAAACGATAAAAGTCGTAGATATGCAGTTCTTTTGAAATTTTCCAACATATTCGTTTTGCTAAGTCTTTCAATGCAATTTCTCTACCGCAAAGTTTGATAACCCTGCTACGACTTCCGATTGTGTATATCCCGTTGTGTTTCCATTTTAACATTTCGGGATACTTTTGTATGACCCATTGGTCATAGATATAATAGTTTCGTCTATATTTCAAGGGAATAGAGCAAATAAATTCTACCAAATCAACATCGCTAAAAGGCGAATATGTTTCCCCGATGTTTTGTTGCACTAAAGGGGAACCTAAAATGGAGAACATAAACGCACGAACATAGAGATAAAAAATCTCTTTATTCTCATATTCTTTCCAAAAAGAAATAGGGAAAAAAGGTTCTATCTTATCTAAATGTTTGGGTATCAGTGCCCCTTCACCTAATTCATATTTTGTATTGTAATCTTGAAGTGCGGATGAGATGTTTAGTATTTGGTCGCCATTTATACCAGTTAGTACAACGCCAACATCGCTCGTATTGACATGCCTAAAACTCTGCCAACTTTCTGCAGCACCACTATAATGTAGCAGTCCTTCTGTCATTGCTACGATGGTATCAAGTTCTTTTAAGCAGTCGCCTCCATCCAATGGTTGAAAAAAGTGCTTATTACCCCAATATGCTGCTAATTGTTTAGGCACTATATCATCATAATATCCTGTTTGGGAATATGTTATATTACAAATGGGTGCATCTGTTAAGGTCCTTGCTACACAATTTGTCATGCGAGAATCTAAGCCTGCACTCAAAGGTAAATAGTTCGTGTAATGATATGCACGGTTTTTTTCTAAAACACGATGGATGGCTTGCGAATATAACTCATCCAATTTGTCAATGTTTTCTTGCTGTGACAATGAGTTGGGAGCATTGTGGAAACGATGGTATCTAACGATATCCAAGTCATGTCCTTTTATTCGCAAATAAGAACCTGCTGGTATCCTTAAAATACCGTCATAGATAGTGTGGTATATAGGAGAGAAACCATAGAGTAAGATGGAGTACATGAACCCCTCATCATAAGTTAATGTTCTATGCTTGACGATGCTATCAGATAATACTTTTAGTTCCGAAGCAAAGACATATCCATTCTCTTCCTTAGAATAAAATACATTTTTACTCCCTATTTGGTCTGTGTATACAATAAGTTGGTCTAACTCTATATCGTAAATAGCACCACAAAAACTACCACGGAATTGTGAAAAGAAACTATCACCAGATGCATGGTGCATTTTTGTTATCAAATCATTCATTGTCTTACACCGATAAGTTTGCATCAGTTGGTCAGAGTTTAGAATTACTCCTTCCAAAATATATACGCACTTATTACATGTGTAAAAGACTTTGTCATTTAGAAATTTTGGTAAGGTATGTTGATACAATTTACAAAGAGGTAGTTCTATGGACTTTTTTTCTAGTTTTTTAGATAATGAGACAAAATCTAATACATAATCTGTGTGGTAAGTACCAAAAATACCATGCATAACTATTTGCGATTTGAAATTGTTATATATATGTCCATCAATTGTTTTCCTACTATTGCGAAGGAATATTGTTTGCCGTGTTCACGAATGAGTGCGGTGTTGTAGTCTTGGTAATGGTCAAGCATAAAGGAGATGGCATTTGCAAGATCGTCCTCATCTTCGGACGGGATGAGCATGCCTGTTTGAGAATTCACTACCTCCGGTATTGCTCCCGCATTAGAACCAATTATTGGCAATCCTACTGCTAAACATTCTGCCAATACAACACCCGCTGTTTCATATCTTGAAAAGAGGACGAATGCATCTGATTGTTGCATCCATCGGCAAACTTGTTCGGGTGTTAGTTCGCCTGTGAAAACAAGTATTCCATTGGGAAATAGGAGCGAATCCGCATAGGCTTTATCCTCTTCAAAATCAACGCCGGTGCCCACCAATACTAATTCAAAATCTTGCCGTTTCTCCGCTACTTTTCGAGTGGCACGCAATAGTCCTTTGATGTTTTTGGCTTTCTCATCAAAACAACTGACATGGAGCAAGCGTTTCTTAGTACGCGGTTCTTTTATATAGGGTTGGTAAAAGAAATCGTCCACTACATTGTTGATCTTCTGCCAATGTACATTCTCTATTCCGCAAGTTTGCATTGCATTTTTCAAAACATTGCTTACCGGCATTATACTATTTGCATGCTTTGCTATATATCTCATAATCCGTCCATGCCAACCACCACGAAAAGCGAAGTTGGCAGGGAGATAACCAGACCAATGTTCAATAATGAAATAGGGAATATGGTAATGGTGTTTGAGATAGAGTGCCAAAAGCCCGTTTTTGTCCAGCACATTCATCTGTACTACATCGGGCAGTCCCCACTCTCTGTGCAAGCGTTGCCATCCCTGCCACATATCCCGCAACCATTGTACGCCTGTACTTTCATAATACAGCACTCGCACATCTGCTCCTTGTAGGCGTAGCGCTTCGGCATGCTTTTGCACAAAAAGACCTGCCATCGCGTCTCGAGGCGTAGGGTACCAAGCGGCAAGGAAAAGGACTTTCATGGTAACTATTGCAACCGATATCGTAGGTTGCGGAGGTGGTTGAAGAATAGCGCGAGGCGGAAGATGGGGTGATAGTATTTCTCTACACTGTAATACTTATAAGGTTCAGAACCGAACTGTTTATAGTGGTTCGCAATGGATCGCACCATGGAGCCTTCGAAGTCGAAATGGACTTGCTTCTCACGCGCCAGTTTGATAGATTCTAATACCAGCAACGCCCCAGCGCCGGAGTTCTTAAACTCCAACGAGTAGCAGGGTATGAGATAGTACATCAGTTTGTTGTCCCATGCGAGGAAAGCGGCGGCATGGGTGTGGTTGTCGGCATCCTTGATAGCGATGATGGCGCACTGGTTGAGGCGGCGGAGTTTGCGTTCGAGGACAAGGAAAAACTCGCGGGAATAGGTAATCGCCTTGCGTTGCTCGGCCATGCAGGCGGCATGGAAACGGTAAAAGTCCTCAGGAGACATGCTGTAATCGACATGCAAGGAGAGGGCTTTCTGGAGTTGGCGCTTCTTGTTCTTGGAAAAGCGACTGATGAGCGCGTTGAGGTCGCTGAGGTCGTTGATGCGGTAGGTAACACGCTCGCGCGCCTTGAAACCAAGCGCTTGCATGGGCTCCACGCAGAGGGACTTGGGGGCGTACTGCTGGTAGTAGTAAGCGAGATGGAGGCTGTCTAACTGTTCGGCGAGCATACGGCATATCTCCGCCACTTGCCACTGGTCGTCAGTGTATTGTTGAGCAACCCATATGCCGCCTATCTGCGTCTGCTGTGGCATAACAATATAGCGCATCCAAAGGCGTTTGCGAATGAGATAGGGCATAGCACCCATAATCTCGCCTTGGTCGTTCTCTGCCAAGAGGACATCCCACTCTTTGCCTGCGCATACCGCCTCCATCCACCATGGTTGCATGGTGAGAGGGAGGTATTCTTGGGCGGCTGCCCACTTGGTATATCGCTCTTTGTTGGTCATAGTGGCGTATTCCTCCGGAAAACCGTTAATTATTAGTTCATTTTATTCCTCCACTAAAGCCCATTAAAAGTTCATTATATAGTTTTAATGGAGAATTCAACAAGGCATAAATGAAGAATTATCGGTCATAACATGGAGAATAAATCACGAGTTAGAAGATGTCTGCTTCGGGAGCGTCAAGGTTGTCGGTGGCAGGAGACTCCTCGGGGAGAGGCTCTTCGTTGCGTTTGTTCAGATACTCCTGTGGGCGGTAGAGAATCTGCACATTCTCGGCAATCACCTCAGTCTTGCGGCGGACTTGCCCGTCTTTCTCCCACGAGCGGGTCTGGAGTTTGCCTTCAACATATACTTTCATGCCTTTGCGGACATATTTCTCAGCCCATTCAGCGAGGTTGCGCCAGAGGACGATGGCATGCCAATCGGTGCGGTCAGGCACTTGTACGCCGTTCTGCATGACATAGCCGCGTTCGGTAGTAGCGAGATTGAAATTTGCAATGGCAACGCCGCGGTCAAGATAGCGCACTTCGGGGTCGGAACCTACATTGCCAATAAGAATGACTTTGTTTACGGATGACATAATAATATAGAATAATGGTGATTGATGAATACTATTTCAAAGAATGCGGCAAAGATACTGCTTTTTTCTGAAATATGCAAATAAAATGGTTTTATTTATCACAAAAACATTTATTCACACCCTCCGCAACCGTTCCCGCAATCGCCGCAAGAGTTATTGCATGAGCCGTGGCAACCACCGCACTTATGGGGATGACGCAGGGCGTCTAATTCCGCAGGCGTAACATCGCGCATGTCAATAATCTCGCCCACAAAATGCAGGTTCTCGCCTGCAAGCGGGTGGTTGAGGTCGATAGTAACCTTTTCAGCACTAATCTCCAGAATCTGTGCATTGACAATCTGTCCGTCCACAGTGTTCATAGGCACGATGGCACCTACATACACGCGCTCGCTATCGAACTCGCCGTCGCCGTTGAAGAACATCTTCTTGTCTAAATCCAGCACACCTTCCTCATCGTACTCGCCGTAGGCATCCGTATGGTCAATACGGAAGTCGAACTTGTCGCCTTTGCGCTTGCCTGCTAACGCTTCTTCAAACTTCGGGAGCATCATACCAAGCCCGTGGCAATAGACCAGCGGGTGGTCTGTCGTGGCACGCTCCATCAACTCTTCTTGTCCATTCTCTCCATCCACAAACATCTCGTATGTGGCGGTAACTACTTTTTCATTTTCTACTATCATTGTGATTATTTGATTTTTAGACTACTTTGCTGTCCGATCGCTTCGCTGTTAGATGTTTGACCGCTTCGCTGAACGACCATTTCATTGTCCGACCGCTTCGCTGTCAGATCGCTTCGCTGTCCGACTGATTTAGAAAAGATTGTATATCAGTCTTTCAGCGAACAAAGTGAGCGGTCTTTTGTCTTTCAGCGCGTCAGCGCGGTCTTTCAGCGTTAGCGGTCTTTCTTACCACCAATCCACGCGTTTGTTGGTGCTTTGGGTGCTTGACTTGTCGTATTTCAGGTCAGCGAGCATGGACGCGTTCACACCAATGTGGAAGGTATAACTCTTATACGGTCCGAAGGGCACAAACGATGCCGTCATATTCCAGCAGTGCAGGTCGCGGCTCACATTGAAGTTGGCGCTCGCGAACTTCTTTGCCTTGAAGTCGTAACTCGTGGACGCACTCACTTTCCAGCCCTTGCCGAAACCCAACGAGCCGGAGAAGGAGAGGTTGTGGGTGAACTGCATCTTGTAGTACATCTTCTCATAATCAAACTCGCTACCTTGCCCGTAGCGCAGGGTGTAACTGATGCTTAGGCTCCACGGGAAGTCGGTCTTCACGTAGCCATCGTCCACCTCCGCCTCTTTCTGTTTCCCTTTTCCTTTATTCAGTTTGCCGTTGGTCGCCATGCCGTCATCGCCCACGGTGATATCGTCCATGTTGGTCTCTTCATCCGTGGGGGCATCTTTCTTGCCTTTCTTATCCTTGCCGAACCATTTTTGGAAGGTCTGATTATTAAAGGTGTAGGAGAGGCTGGTGCTGGTGCCGAGGAAGTGGGGGAAACGCCCGTTGTGCCAGTATTGCTTATTGGTGCGCACAGGCTGCCCCAGCGCGTTAAGTTCGTACATATAGGGGTCGAACTGCCCGCTGAGGTTAATCGTGTAGTTCACTTTCGGTATCTTGATACGCAGGTTCACGGAGAAATTGCTCCAATTCATCGAGTCGGCAATGAAGTTGTAGCCGCCCGATATGCTGAGGTTATCAATCAGGCTCACCACCTTGAAAGGCGCTTTGCCGGTGGTATCGTCTTTGTTGACCATCTTCATCTCGAGGTTATTACCTAACGAGAAGGAGAGTGCTGCTGCGGCTCCTTGTCCCACATTGCCGTATATGCCGTTCGGGAAGCGGGAGTAAGTCTGGTGGACGAATATAGGATTCCCCGCGTCATCCACTTTTTGCACTTTCCGTCCTGTCGCGGGGTCTGTATCTGCCTCATACACCGGCTGGTCGTAGGCACCATAGTAGCCCCAGCCTGCTTTGCCGAAGTCGGGGTGGTAACTAAATGATAACGAGGGGGTTATCACATGTCGGAACTTCTCCACCTTGCCTTTGGGGAAGAGTTTCTTGATGGGGGTGTAGAAGGCATACAGTTTGGTGCTGAGCGATACCCCCACATTGAAGTCAAACACATTGTAGAAGCCATTGGTGGTGTCGCGGTGCAGTTGTTGCTCCTGCTCATCCCATGTCTGGTCCACACGCTGGAAATACATGCGGTCGGTCATGTTGATGCTCGGCGTAACGCTCAGGTACTTAAACAACATGAACGAAGCAGAGATAGGGATAGAGTGCTTGAGACCCGTCTGCCAATCGCGCAGAAAATCGGTATGGATAAACTGACTCTCCTTCACATTGTTGATAGCGATACGCCCGTTGCCGGAGTAACTGAGGCTGATTTTCTCATACCATTTCTCTTTGCCGACGGGTTTCTTGCGCTTGAAGGGATAGACGCGGCTCATGTTTACGCTCAGTTCAGGCAGCGTCAGCGAGAGCGTGCTGTCCTTCGTGCGCTGGGATATGTTCGCCGAGAGCGAGAGGCTCCACGGACTGTCGGGGAAACGCTGCGTGTAGGAGATGTTAGAACTCTTAGTGTTCTCCGAGTTCAACTCGGGGTTGTAGTAGGCATTGATATTGCTGCGGTTGTAGCCCGAGGTGGAGAAGTTCACGCTCGCCGAGAAAGTGGAGTAGGGGTTTGCTTTCGCGTCTTGCGTGTGTGTCCACTGAACGCTGAAGTTGCGTGCTTGCGAATAGTTGGGCATGTCTTTCTCCCCCGTTACATCGTTGCGAAAGTTGATACTCAGGTTGCCGCTGAACTTATAGCGCCAAACATATTTCGACTGAGCACGCACCGCCCATGTGCCGCGGGTGTAGATATCGCCTGTAACCTGCAAATCCACATAGTCATTGATGGCAAAGTAATAACCCAACCCGCTCAGGTATAGTCCTCGGCTGCTGTCATCACCGAAGTTCGGCATGATAAGTCCGCTGGAATACTGCTTGGTAAATGGGAAGAAGCCGAAGGGTACCGCCAGCGGCAACGGCACATCGCCCACCACCATGTAGGCGGGACCTGTAGCGATATACTCGCCGGGCATAACCTTCGCCTTGGTCATCTTCAAGTAGAAATGCGGGTGCTCATGTTGGTCGCAGGTGGTGTACATACCGCCTGCCATCATCATCGTGTTGCCCTCCATCTTCTTCGTGCGGTCGGCTATCACATAGCCCTCTCCTTGCTCCGTAACTACCTGACGGATATAGCCTTTCTGCGTCTTGAGGTTGTAGGTTATCTCATCTGATTCGTAGGTGTCGTTGTGGTCTTTGAACACGGGTTTGCCTTTCCATTCACCCTCCACCGTGTCCAGTACGCCCTTGGCATACACCATGTTCGAGTCCATGTGCACGCGCATATACTCCGAGGTCAATTGCAACTGCTGATACTTCACATCCGCCTCTCCGTGCAGGAAAGCAATGCCCGTCCCGAGCAGCACGATCGAGTCTTTTGCCACATACTCTACGGGCGCCTCCAACCCGCCGGCGCTCTTCGGCGGTTCAGTCTGAAAACTATCCACAGCCACCACCGGGGACGCGTTCGTCTCACCCGCGGTAATGGAGGTGCGGTCTCCAGGCCGCACCACAGATGCCACTTGGGACGCGTTCGAACTCCCCCGCCCCGCCTGCGGGGAGGGGGTAGGGGGCGGGGAAAGTGGTAACTCAGTCTGAAAACTATCCACAGCCACCACCGGAGACACCAACTCTCCCGCCCCCTCAGAGGACGCGGACAGGGCGAGGGGCTCCACTTCCTCCCCCCATAGCCCGACAGGCAACAGGAGCAGCAAGAGTAGCCCAAAAACAATATGTATCTTTCCGTTCGTGCGCACTTATGCAAATTACCGCGCAAAGGTACGAAAAAAAATCGGAATATACAAACAAAAAACCAATTTGTTTGCGAAAAGAGACAATGTACTGTCTATAAGCAAATGCAATTTCTGGTGCAACCCTCCACAGGGCTAACAGGGGGAGGAAAAATTGCGTTCCTAAATGGACACTATAAATAGGGAATGAAGTGGGGTGAGACAGCGAGACAGCGAGACAGCAGTTTCCATAAATACACCCGCGCGCGCACGCACATATATATTTTAGGAAACTGCTGTCTCGCTGTCTCACTGTCTCACTTCTGACTTTTTATTCCCTCTCCACGCACTCCCCTATGCCTACCCAAAACAGTACGATTATTAAGATTTCCCTTTCCTCTATCCCCTCGGGTGTTTTTCGCGGGTCGAACGCACCGGCAGAGGCGGGAAAGGCAGTAAAGGCAGCCACGGAGGACGCGCCAAACGAGGCAAGGAGGTGCGGTCTCCAGGCCGCACCCTTGGGGATACTGATGCACCCGAACAGCATTCGTACACCGCCCCAACTTGTCCCGACGTGTCGGGATTAACGGAGCCCTTTAATGGCCTTTTAACGGTCTTTAATGGAGAATAATTAATGTCGAATTAACGGCTATTAACGGAGCCTAATCGTAGTTTTTAATGGTTTTTTAATGGCTTTTAACGGAGGCTTAAATCGCAATTAACGGAGCCCTTTAATGGCCTTTTAACGGTCTTTAATGGAGAATAATTAACGTGAGTTCGATATAATTTTAGAAGAGACAAAGTTGATTCGATTGCTCAAACTCCAGGTTTAGAGATGGTTTCTTTGGGAAATACGAGTAAGCAGCCAAAGCAGCAAATGTGTTGCATAGGAAATTAGCGATTGACC
>JALFGC010000004.1 GCA_022777485.1 Bacteroidales bacterium | reverse complement strand
CCTGTGATAGCAAGGATATTGTTCATTGGACAATTTGACAATTTACTATTTGACTATTGGGGATTTGAGTGCAAAGGTACTGCTTTTTTTTGGATTGTGCAAATTTTGGAGGCTAATTTTTTCGATATAGGTGCGGTATCCTCGCGACAGCGTATCGAAAGACCCTCGACAATCACCCAATAATCACCTAATAATCACCTAATAATAACCTACTATTGTATCGGGGGAGTTTCGGGGGAGTATCGGGGGAGGAACGACTAACTAAACACTAAAATAATCGGCTAAAATATAGAGTATGAAACGAAGTATTACCTTATTACTACTATTTCTCGGTTCTGTCGCTGCCATGGGGCAGAAGAATATCGTTGGGAAGGTGCAGGATGCACAAGGAGAGCCTATCGCTTATGCTACGGTCAGTCTGCTCACGGCAGACAGCAGCCTTGTAACCGGTGCGATAACCGATGAGAAAGGGGCGTTCAGCATATCAGCATACGGACCCACCCCTACCCTTCCTACAAGGGAGGGAGAAGAGAACCCTCCCCATCCCTCCCTACAAAGGGAGGGGGTAAAAAGCAACAATAACTATATCCTACAAGTGAGTTTTATCGGATACAAGACGGTGGCACGGGCTATTCACTCGGGCGACGCTAATCTGCTTATCACCCTGCAAGAGGAGAGCGAGGAGTTGGCGGAAGTGGAGGTGAAAGCCAAGCGGCAACTGATTGAGCGACAGTTTGATAAGATAGTGCTAAATGTCAGCAACTCGCCTTTTGCGGCGGGCAGCAACGGCAAGGACCTGCTGAAGAAAGCGCCGGGTGTGCAGGTGGACAAGGACGGGAACGTAACGGTGAACGGCAAGTCGGTGGAAGTGTATATCGACGGGCGTCCGTCGTACCTGAGCGGCGACCAACTGAAAGCCATGCTTGAAGGCACGGACGGCAGCACGATAGAGAAGATAGAGATCATCTCGAACCCCTCGGCGAAATACGACGCGGCAGGACAAGGTGGTATCATCAACATCAAGACAAAGCGCAACATGATGCAGGGACTGAACGGTACGCTGTCTGCCAGTTACGGCGGCATGTACTACGGAGATGTGGAGAAATGGCAGAACAGAGAGATGTTCTCGCTGAACCTCAACTACCGCACGGAAAAGACCTACACCTTCGCGACGATGACTCAACTCTATGTGGACCAGAACATTCATGTGGAGGTGGGCAGCGAGGCATTGGACACGCTGACGCAGACACGCACGAAGCGGTATGATGAGTCGGAGTATGTATGTGATTTTCAGTATTATATGGCAAAGATTGGCAACGATTGGTTCATCGACAAGAAGAACACTTTCGGCTTTATCTTCCAAGCGCCGTTTATGATTATGCGGCAGGAGGTGCCCGAAGGACACGGCTGGGGCTATACGAAGGTGGGGGACGATATTGTTGAGAACTCGATGTCGGTCTTGGCTAATCCTATTCGCTCGCAGCAATATACGGCGAACCTGAACTACACGCATGTGTTCAACGATTCGCTCGACCGCGAACTGACAGCGAATGTGGACTACAACCGCTATGCGGGGCAGCAGGGGAACAGCCAGCAGAACAGGTATTACTACAACGGTTTCTCCGACACGGTCGTTACGGGGATGGTTATTGAGACCGACCAAGTGGTGGATATCTACTCGGCGAAAGTGGACTTCCAGACACGCTTTTGGCAGACGGGTGTGATAGAGGCAGGCGCGAAATGGGCGATGTCGAATACCTTCAACCGCATGACGACGGACTCGACGCTGAACGGCGTGGCGCGTCCCACGCAACACTCGGACTTTGACTACTCGGAGCAAGTGGCAGCAGTGTATATCTCGGTGGCAAAGCAGTTTGGGCAGAAGTTCAACGCGAAATTAGGGCTGCGCGGAGAGTTCACACACTCGGAGGGCGATTGGATTTCCGCAGACAGCACATCGATGAAGAACTATTTTGATGTGTTCCCGACGGCGTTCTTCGGCTACAACCCGACCGACAAATGGAGCATGAATGTGTCGTACACACGGCGTATCAAGCGTCCGAGTTACTATCAGTTGAACCCCTTCCGCACCTATATGGACGCGCATAACTACCAAGAAGGTAACTTGGAACTGACGCCGGAGTTTAACAACCAAGTGGACTTGAACTTCTCGTATTCGCAGTATGTGTCGTTAGCATTTAACTTCGCACACACGCAGGACATGCTGTCGGCGCACATGGAACTGCTGCCGAATGGCAACGGCAGGCAGAAATGGGTAAACTTCGGCACATGCACGACGCACGGCGGCAACCTGTCGCTGACGGAGTTGCCCCTTGTGCCGAAGTTTGAGACAGGGGCAGATGGGACGCGGCAGATGACAGGTGCATGGCTGGCACTGACGGTGAACGCAGCGTATTACAACTTCATCAACCGCTCTTATGACGGGACTTACCTGAACCGCAACCACTATGCGTCGGCTTCCGCCACGCTGACTGCCTACCTGCCGCAGGACTGGACGCTGTCGGTGGACGGGAACTACAACACGCCGCTGACGATAGGCTACAACAAGACGGACGCGACATGGTACATGGGCGCGGCGGTGAGGAAGATGTGGCGCAAGCAGGGGCTGATACTGAACATTCAGGCGCAAGACCTGCTGCGGTCGGTGCATTACCGTTCGGAGTCGTTCGGCATGGCAGAAGGCAACAGCAGTTATATCTACCAGAACTCGCGCTATCAACATGTGAGTCTGAGCCTGACATGGATGTTCGGGCAGCAGCAGTATGTGAAACGGCGCAATGTGGGTAATATGGAGGAAGCCGAACGCCTTGGCGGCGGGGGGAAGAAATAAAGGACCCACCCCGACCCTCCCTACGGAGGGAGGGAGAAAGGACCCACCCCGACCCTCCCTACAGAGGGAGGGAGAAAGGACCCACCCCGACCCTCCCTACAGAGGGAGGGGGAAATGACCCACCCCGACCCTCCCTACAGAGGGAGGGAGAAGAGTAATCTAAGTAATATGAATTATTTGAGAAATTATGAAAAATAAAGTATTTGCACGTATTCTTATTGTTGCCGTGGTGGTGGTAATAGTTACCGGCGGCATGTTGTATTGGGCTACACATCGGCATGTGGAGCAGTTGAAAACCATCGAAGTGAACGGCGTGAGCCTTGTGTATCAGCGTGTCGGGCGGCTGAGTGGGCAGCCTGTGGTGTTGCTGCACGGCAACGGCGGCAGCCATGAGCACCTGAGCGTGATGGCACAGCAGTTGGACTCGGCGGGGTATTTGGTCTATGCCATGGACTCGCGCGGGCAAGGGGCTAACGCGCCGCTGGACGAGTACCACTATGCCGACATGGCGGAGGATGTGTATGCCTTCTGCCAAGCGTTGGGGATAGAGCAGCCCGCGGTGTTTGGCTGGAGCGACGGGGGTATCGTAGCACTGCTGACGGAGGTGCTGCACCCGGGCACTTTCTCTGCAATAGCAGTCAGCGGGGCGAACATCACGCCGGACGGGATAGTGGGTTTTGAGGAGATGCGCCGTGCACTGACGACGGACTCACTCGGCAATGCTATTGTGCCTGCACCGCTGCATAAGATGATGCTCACGGAGCCTCATATCACGCCCGCGGAATTAGGCACGATAGCCTGCCCTACCCTTGTGGTGGCGGGGGAGCATGACTTGATTTTAGAGGAGCAGACGCGGCTGATTGCCCGCAGCATCCCGCACGGGTCGCTGCTTATCCTGCGGGGCGAAGACCATGGTTCGCATATCTGGCAGAACCCGAAGATGGGGCGCGTGTTGCTGGACTATCTCGGGCAGGTGCTGCAGCCGCAGCCGTATATCGCGGTGGGAGACGAGGGGACGATGTTTGACCTTGTGTTCGTAACCTGCGCGGCGAATGCGGACAGCGTGTGGAAGCCACTGACGGCGATAGTGAAGCCGTATTTCGGTAGCGTGGTGATGCACACAGATTCAGCGGAAGCCGTGGAAGCGCTGTGCGAGATGGTGAAGGCGCGGAGGGCTAAGTACCTGACGCTACTCTATACGCCCGATGCGAAGGAGGTGTGTGAAGCCTTTGCGGCGCAACTGCCCACAATAGAGACAAACGGGCATACGCCACCGCAACTATCGATGATGCAGCCCGTGGATGATGTGGCAATGTGGACGGAGATTCTGCCCGGCTATATGGAAGCGACGGAGGCGTTCTACTCGGCGTTTGAGGAGCGGGTGGCATTGCTGAAAGAAGCGACATTGGATGGTGCCATGCCCTTCCCGCCAATGGCGGTAGAGATGCCCGACTATACGAGTTATTTTCGTTTGGATACGGTGGTGCAGGAGGGGATGAGCACATGGGAGAAGAGCCTTGCTATCGGGCGGTGGGTGTCGTCGCATATCCCGCATGCGAATCAGAAAGCGCGCCCGGCAGCCAAAGATGCGATTACGCTGTGGGAGTTTATTCAGCATGAGGAGCCGGCGTTCAACTGCCGCTACCATAGTTTCTTTGCCATGCAGTTGCTGCGGTCTGTAGGCGTGGAAGCGCGCGTGCTGACCTGTCTGCCAAAAGACGACAACGACCCTGATTGCCATGTGGTGAATATCGTCTATCTACCTGAGTATCAGAAGTGGGCAATGCTCGATACCGACCAATCGATGTACGCCACCGACGCGGAGGGAATACCATTGGCCCCGTGGGAGATGCGCGAATACTATGCGCAGGACAAAACCTTCACGCTATGGTACAACTACGAGAGCCCCGACCAAGGGATGGACTACTATCGCTCGTATATGGCGAAGAACACCTACGCTTTCGCCTCGCCGACAAGCATAGAAGATAATGAGAATATCTATTGGATGCCTGTACAGGATGAAAGATAAAGGATGAAAGACTAAAATCAACAAATATATTCAAATATTGACCAAATGTTAGTTAACATATACTATTAAAAGATATTTGTTTTATATTGGGTAATATTTGTTTCCTAAAAGAAGATATGACGGCAAAAGACATTACAGATGCTCTCCTCGCGTTGGAAGATGAGCGGCAGCGGGAAGTGCTGCTGCGGTTCTTCAAGACGGGCAAAGGGGAGTACGGCGAGGGAGATAAGTTCCTCGGCATCCGCGTGCCGGAGGTGCGGCTGGTGGCGAAGACGGCAGTGGGGCTGCCTTTGGAGGAAGTGCCGACGCTGCTTCTGAGTCCATGGCATGAGGTACGGCTCTGCGGGTTGCTGATACTGACCTATCAGATGAAGCGGCTATGTCGGCGGCGGTTGTTGGACGACCCGCAAGCCATAGAGGAGCGGGATGCCATCGTGGCACTCTATCTGCAATATGCCGACCGCGCGAACAACTGGGACTTGGTGGACCTGAGCGCGCCGAAGATTATCGGCAACTGGCTGCTGGTGCCTACCCGCCTCGGCGACAAGACGCAGGTGTTGGACTCGCTTGCCGACAGCCCCGTGCTGTGGCGGCAACGTATCGCGATGGTCAGCACCTGGAAGACCACACAGCAGGGCGACCCAACATACGCCTTGCGCTATGCCGAGCGGCTGTTGCACCACCCGCACGACCTGATGCACAAGGCGGTAGGTTGGATGCTCCGCGAGGTGGGCAAACGCGGGAATCAAGTGCTGCTGGAGGCGTTTTTAGAGAAACATGTCGATAGTATGCCCCGCACCACGCTGCGGTATGCGATTGAACTACTGCCGGACAGGCATATATGGATGGGGAGACCCACCCTGACCCTCCCTACGGAGGGAGGGAAAAGGGCCACCCTGACCTAAAGCCATCCTACTTCGTTTCGCTTGTAGGGGGCAAAAAAGGGAGGGAATTGATTCGTAAAAGTTCGCATCAAGGTAGTGCAATCACTAACTAATCATTAACTAATCACTAACTAATCACTAACTAATCACTAACTCAATACAGGTTGAGAATCTTATACATATGGCTCACTGGTAAAACCCTGTGTTGATTAGGAGAAAATGGTGCTCAATCTATAGAGGAAGAACTTCACGTCCTTAACCCCTCTCAAAGCCGCTCTGAAGGTTTTGATTTTAGCGTTGAGCGATTCGGCATAGGCATTCGTA
>JALFGC010000103.1 GCA_022777485.1 Bacteroidales bacterium | reverse complement strand
CTTCATCAGCGTAGATTTGCCGGCACCGTTGGGTCCCAGCAACCCCACTATCTCCCCCTCACCAATCGCCAGCGACACATCACGTAGCACCTGCTGCTTACCAAACGACTTACTTATATGTTCTAAAGTTACCATAATTTTGAAGCCCTACGGGCTGTACACAGAGCAACACGAAGTTTCTTACACGAAGTTCCCAACACAAAGTTCCTTACACGAAGTTCCCAACACAAAGTTTCTTCTATCTCACTCGTATCTTCTGCCCTATCTGCAAGAGGCTTGTCTCCTTAATCCTATTCAGCCGACAGAGTGCCGACACACTTGTCCGATAGCGTTTGGCGATGCCCGAAAGAGTGTCGCCTTGCTTCACGCGGTGGTATTGCGCCTGCTGCATGGCTTTCAACTCCGCATGGTGAGCGAAAGTGGTTTTCTTCGTAATCAGATACGAGGTGGTATCGCGCAACTGTCCCGTCTCGAAGTTCAGCAGCAGTTCGGGGTTGATGGCATTGCCTAAGTAGCGCATCTCGTAGTGTAGATGGCTGCCCGTGCTGCGTCCGGTATTTCCGCCCAAGCCCAGCACCTCGCCCGCAAAAATCGGCTCTCCCTCGTCGAAGAGCGGTCGCGACAGATGCCCATAGACGGTCTCCAACCCGTTCGGATGGCGAATCACCACGTAGTACCCGTATCCCTTCGGGTCCCAGCCCACGATACGCACCTGACCGTCCCACGAGGCGCGGATAGAGTCACCCACCTGCACCTTCAAGTCCGTGCCGTAGTGGAAACGATACTTGCGGAAGCCGTAGCGGGAAGTTACATACCCCGCGTGCGGCAGGCAGAACCCCGCCAAATCAATGCGTATGCTATCGCCCAGCGAGTCAATAGGCGTATTATAAGGATTCACGCGCGCACTCGTCCATATATGTTTATAGAGGCTGTCCGCGGGGTGCTCCATGCTCATCATCGCTGCCATCTCCTGCGGCAGCAGTTTATAGAGGCACTCGCCATCGTTCGCTACCACCACTAATCGCCGCGGCAACATCGCTTGGTCGCAGGCGATGAACAGCGTATCGCCCACGATATGCGTCTGCAGCCACTGCGGCACTCCCACATTCTCCACCTCCAACTCATCCAGCGACAGCGGTTCATCGCCCTCGCTATCCGCCAATGTATCTTGCACGACCACCTCCAATACGGGCTTTTTGGCAACTGCTTTCCGCGGTCTCTTCCCTGCCATTGCCGCAACAGGCAACAGACAGATTAACAGACATATACCAAATTTCCTCACCTTGTACCTCCCCATTTTTATTCTGCCGCAGACCCAGCCGTTTCCACTTCCACTACTTCTACCGTAACAACTTCCTCCACCGCCGTCTCACAGCCGCCGCAGCAGAAATGCACCGCTGCCCAAATGCCTGCGGCAAGGATAGCCGCTGCCACCACGCCGATGAGCCATTTCGCCCAGCAAGGCATTTTCTTCTTCACAGAGGGGTCAACCAGTTGCAGCAGCGGGAACTGCGCCTGCGTGGTCAATGTATTGCCGAACACCACGCTCACCATCACATCCGCGTTGATTGCCCATCCGTTGGCATTGAGCACGGGCGCCAGATTGCGTTTGCGCAACTTCGTCCACGCAAGGAACATCGACGGACCACTGATAACCAACAGGATACCCAGCACTGCCAAGATATCCTGCCACCATTTCAGCGCCGCAAAGCCGCCCACCACGCTCGTGAAGAACGCGCCGATATAGCCCACCGCCATACCGATAGCGGCAAAGATACCTGCGAACTTCGCGATGTCGAACGCCTGCACTTTCGGCTTCTCGCCGGCTGCAGGGGGATTCTTCGCTCCTTCCTGCACTTTCGCCGTCAAGTCCGCGAAGCCCTTGCTGTCTTTCTCCGCCGCAGATTTGTTAATCAAGTCAGTTACCCACGCCCCGAACTTGCGGTACGGGCTCCAGAAGGCTTGGCTGATAGAGATAGGGTTGTCGATGATTTTCGTTACCACCGCGTCCCAGTCATTGCCTTGATTATCATAGAACAGCGCGTTCTTTCCTACGGTCAGGTTGCGTATGTCGCCCACCGTCATAGCGGCGACAATCTGCATTTTCTGCCCTAACTTCTTGCTCTCGCAGTCGCAGTAAACAAGGAACATCCCGCTCGCACCCGCTTGCGCATTCTGCTTGCCCATATCGCTCACGCGCAGACAGAGCGTGCAAGCGCGTTGGTCAATCACCAGCGTGCCGGCTTGGAATACTGCCTGAATATCTTTGCGATAGAAGTCCTCAAAGGTAACGAAATTCCTCAGCAGTCGGTAGAAATCGCGTGTAAGCATCAGCAACTTGCGCAACGGCTGATATTGCGTCTGCGCTGCCGCCAGTGCCTTGGCGTTGGCGTCTGCCGCCGCAGCAACGGATGCCTCATAATCGGCAATCGCCTTGCCCATTTCCTCGAACGCGGCTTGCTCCATACCGGGCTTGACGGCATCAACTGCAATCACTGCCAGCCCCAACTTCGCCAGTTTCTCCTGCTCGAAATAGGTAGCGTATTCGTCTTTCTTCGCTTTGTATGCCGCCATCACATCCGCTGCATAGGGTGCTTCCGGTGCGGCTACGGCCTCAATGCTAACGCCTGCGATAGCCGCCTCCACATCCGCCAACGACACCTGCGGATTGCCTTTCGCTACCGCTTCTGCCACCGTGCGCATACCCTCGTCGGCAATATCCGCAATGAGTACCTCGTCTTTCCCTGCCAGCAACACCTCGGGGTCGCGCAGCACGCTGCACAGCCACGCCGCCGCCTGCTGCACTTCCTTCACGCGCAACTTCCCGTCACCGTCGGCGTCCATTAGACGCAGGCTCTCGCTGTCGATCTCCAAACCCGTCGTCGGGCACGAGAGCACCGTCCATAACTTCTCATCCAGTTCTCCCAAGTGGCGAATATCCTCGCCCGACTGAATCTTCACGCGGGTAACCCCGCCCACATTTGCAAATGTCCAATTATATTTTCCCATTCAATATCGAATTTTATATGTTCAACCATCAATTTCTTCCGCAGTACTTATGCGGTCAATTACGTAGGATATACGTAGGATATACGTAGGATATACGTAGGATAACAGAGAGTATGTACTTACCTTACCCTTACTTCAACCTACCTCAAAAGATACTGTCGCCCATCGTGAATAACAATTCCATGATAGGTCTCCACATCCACCTCCTGTCCTAACACATTATAGTATTTTACTGAACCTGTGTTAGTAGTATTCTCTATCCGAGTCGGCTCACTGCTTGTTAAAAAAGTAAAGGTGATAGTCCCGTCCACCTGCTCTTGGATACCTTGCAAGATGGCTTTCGGCGAGAGGGCAAGGCTCGTAACATCTTCCGTACCGGGGAAAGGCACATCCTCGCGACCGGCACCTCTGGTATCAGTGGTATAGGGTGTATTGCCTCCTGCACTCAGCAGAGTATACCGCACAGCATCTTGATTAGGCAGACCGTTGAACCAGGCTTGAGCATCATAAACTACCTGCCACACAAGCAGACCGTGCCCGGGCAGATAATCGTCCCAGCCCGCATACTGACGATTCTCCAAGTAATAGACTGTGTCTTTGCTGAAAGCACCATCAGCAGGTGCCATTCCGCTACGAGTCAGCATATAGCAGGTCTCGCCGTCAGCGGGAAGTGTAACCTGCTGATTGGCAGACAGAAAGGTCGGCGTTACCCAACCTAAGAAGTACTTATCGTAGGCACTGTAGTTTGGCGGGGTATTGCCATTGTTGACATAGTTGCCATAACCCATCAGAGACCACGACCCCGGGGTATACGATGGGCTGCGGCTTGGGACATAGTAGTCCGGCAACCCTAAAACGTGGCTGAACTCATGGATAAAGGTGCCTACACCGCTACGGCAATCATTGCGTGTCCACTCGTTGGAGCAAGCAAAGTTGCATACTCTCTTGCCGTTGAAGGTAGGAAGATTCTTTTTCTCATCCGTTTGATAGTAATAAGTAGTCTGGTTGGTATAGCCAAAGTACAGCACACTCTCCATATCCCATTTGCAGGGCCAGATAGTGTTTGTAATGTAACTATCCGCCTCCCCATAGCCGGCAAAGAGGAGAAAGACCAAATCAATCTCGCCATCGTTGTCGCTATCGAACTGCGTCCAGTCCACCGAGTCTGCGGCTGCCAAGCAGGCATCTATCACGAAATCCGCCAGATACTGGTCATAGCCCTTTGAATCATTCGTGCCGTAATACCCCATCGGATGAGGCAAGGTAACAGGACCTACTACCGTGAAATCAGGCACATACTGACCACCGGACTGCGCACGAAAGTACTCACGCGCAGAGCCCGTAGCACCATTGTAAGCATAGTCCAAACCGTTCGCCAGCGAGTCGAACGCCGCATGGGGATTAGGAGTAAAGAACGGAGTGTCGCTGAACTGCACCAAGAGCAAGAGCCCCTTTGGCGGAAGGGGAGCAGTCCCTTCCTCGCTGCGCTTGCGTTGCAACACTGCTTGCTTCCCCTTCTCGGAAGGTTTAGGCACCTTTGGATAGTATCGTTGAACAATCGGAGCGTCCGCTTGGATGTCCGATTGCGCCCGCGTGCTAATGCCAAAGCAAAGCATTGCCACAACACACAATAAGGATAGCACACGATATTTCATCTTCTCATTTCGTTTGGTTTAACTATTTCACATTCTTTTGCATGGACTGACGAATCATTGTCCGTAGTTCCGCAGTCTGTGTATCCACCTTCCCATGGAAGAGCGGCTTGAAATCCTGAGCATACTTGCACTTCGCCAACTTAATCTTCAAGTCATCCAAGTTACCCGACACATTCACACCCAAGTAGATAGGCGACAGCACATTGATGTCGTAGTTGAAGGTCATATCGAGGTTATGCCGTCCACCCAACGCAACCATGTAGTTGTCGAGCGACACACATAGCGGATAGACATCTATCTCCTTCTTATATAAGGTCATCTCTGCCGAAATACTGTCTATCTTGTTCTCCGTCTTCTTGTTGAACAGGAGCAGTTTGGAGATTTTGCTGAAAGTCTCGTTGTCAAGCACTACAAGATCTTTGGCAAAGAGACTTGCCGCGCCGCGGATAGTAGAGGGCTTCAACTCATACTTCGCATTGGTGAAGGTCTCTGCAGCGAGGTGGAACTCCGCCTTCCCCTTGAAGGAGCGCAGCATCGGCATCATCGAGTCTATCTGTGGAATGAGGTGTATCAACTCGTGGATATCAACGTCCAACATGTGGTAGTCGAGTCCTACGTAGATATGGTCTCGCCGAGGAGTCTTGTACATTGCCGTGAGTTGCATACGCGCCGCGTCGCACACAAAGCCGACTTCCTCCAACACCAAGATACCATTGCGCACATAAATCCGTCCTTTCAGGTCATGCGCCGTCTCATCGAAGAAATGCGCCTCCTTGATATGCGTGTTCAGCGCCAAGTCCACATCCTTCGGCACCAAGAACGGCTCCGCCTCCTCCGAAGCAACTTCTGGGGACGCAGGCGAACTCCCCCGCCCCGCTTGCGGGGAGGGGGGTAGGGGGCGGGGCTCTTCCGTATCAGCCCCAACAGTCTCGCCTGCAGTTAATGTCTCTTCATCCTCTGCAGAGAATAGCGCTAACATTTCGTTCACATCCGTCTTTTCTGACACGAAGTTCAACTCACCTTCCAGCACAGCCTTCTTCCTTAGCCACTTGCCGATATTCTTCACCTCCCCCGACAGTGCGAAATCGGAGTTACCCAACCGTATCTGCGACTGCGCTATCTCGCAAAGTTTATTTGAATACGCAAACGTTATCTGCGGGATATAGACGGGCATCGGGAGCATCTCGGGTAGTTGCGCCACACCATTGCTCAACGAGATATTCAGCCGTGGATTCCATTGCAACAGCAGGTTATTGCCTTTGCTGTTGTAGCGCGCAGCGGCTTCAATGCGCAGACTATCGGTCGTCATCGCAATGTCGCTGCCAATCTCGGCTTGCACACCCACCGTCGCCAGCGCGGCAGAGAACCGAGGCGCAGACTTATCCCGCTTGGTACGGCTGAGGTTAGCAGCCAGCGACGACCCTTTCAGGTGCGCATGGATATCGGTATAGACCGCTTGCAGGTCGGCAAAGGCAAGGTTCGCTTCCAAGGTTGGTATAGCCGTCGTGTCGCGGGTGTCGTAAGCCGCATACGCCGTCAGCCGCGGAGCAAGCACAGTCGCCTCTATCGAGTCCATGGCAGCATGCAACACTGCTTCGGAGGCTACATCCACCGTCGCGCAGAGTACATTCGAAGAGAGGATATCGTTGGTCTCTACCTGCATAGAGGCATGCCCAAGGGTAGCCGTCAGCATACTCAGCATATCCAAGGACAGACTATCGGGCTGTATCTCCGCATAGAGCCATCCGACTTGTTTACGCGAGGGCTTCGGATTCGGAATCTGCAACCCAAGTCTTGTGTCGGGCAGTTGCACTGAGAGGCTATCATTTTGCACAGCGATGTCGCGCAGACGCAAGTCGCCGCTTATCCGCCCCTTTGCCAACCGCATTGCAGTCAGGTCGCTCAGCCGTATCTTTGCAGCTACATTACCGCCCAAGTACCCGTCGGCATGTATCGTCTCAGGCAGGAAATAGGCAACATCGGGCAGCGATACATCGGCTTTTAGTCTTAAATCAAGCAGCATGTCGCCCATCAACTCGCTCACATCGCCCTGTGCTTCCACACTACTGCTCAGTGTGTTAGCAGCCAGCGAACGGATATGCAAACGGCTTGCGGTGGAATCATTAAGGTCGATATGCGCGTCTGCTACCAGTCCCACATTCTCCAAGGTGTAAGGCAGTCCGCTATACCTGCCCATGCCGTCTGATAGCGCTATCTCCGCATCCACCACAGGCATCACACTATCCCCATACATGCCCTGCACATGGGCATTCAGCGACACACTGCCGTCCACCGTAATGTCCCGCAACAAATCTTCCGTCAACGAAGAAGGCAACAACATCAACAACGAACTTATCTGCCAGTTGGCAAGGCTCGCCTGCGTGTCCAACGCAATACTATCGCCAAGCGACACCATACCCGACAGCGTCAGCGTAAACTCGTTCACACTCAGCACGATAGGCGCATTCGTCTTAACGACACTCGCCTCCCTTTTGCTCACTCCAATGGGCAATGTAGCACTCACACATAGGTGGTCGGCATACTGTGTCCCACCCATCGTCGCACTCACATCTGGTGCAGAAAGCACCAGCAGGATATCGTCCCAACCGCCTACCGTAGCCGCAACCGACGTACCGAAGAGCGATGCCGAAAGGCTGTCTGCCTCATCCACCAGCGTGATACCCCTCGCCTCTATTGATAGTTTATCCACCTGCAAGCCCTTAAACGGCAGCACAAACGCCGTAGTGTCTTCGTCCGCCGTAGTATCTTCGGGCAAAGCGAACACATCGAAGTTCGTCTTGCCGTTCGCAGACAGATAAGCGTTCACCACCGCATCATGCAGCGACAACTCCTTCACTACCAAGTCCTTATCGCGCAGGAATGCCATCACATCCACCGTAGCCACTACCTCGGGCGCAGATAGCAGCGTGTCGCACTGCGCACCCACCATAGGATTAACTATCGTCAGTCCCTCCGCCCGCAGCCCAAAATCGGGGAAAGTGCTGAAAAAAGTCAGTTCCACTTGCCCCACATCATGCTCCGCGGTGATAATCTTATCCGCCACTTGCCGCACGATAGGCGTCAAACGCTTCGGAGTAAACACCAACCACAGCGCCACACTTATAACCAAAAGCACCACCCCCAGCAAAGAGCCGAGCGTGATGCCTATTATCTTCCAAACGCGCTTCATCATTAGGTCTAATAAAGAAACTGCTCGTTAGCAGTCTATGAGAAGTTAGTAATCCCCCTTACTTTTCTACTACCTTTTGGAAAGAGTGGATTACTTTGAAATCGTCTTTGTACTGCAACTCTGTATCGGTCAGTTTGCTGACGGTATACACCTTCGGCAGTTCTGCACCGCCATTCTCCATTAGGTGAATCTCTGTGAGGTCGGCTTTCACTAATTTCCACTTGAACCAACCGTTGCCATACTTCGTCAAATCGCTCTCAAAAACACCCTCTCCCTCGTTCCACTCACAACCGTACCTATACACGCCGGTCGAGTCCTTCTCCGCTGTGAAACGCACGAAAGCCTTCGTGCCGTCCTCTTGCCACAAACCAATCAGGTCGCTTTCTTGAAAGGAAGTAGGTTCCGTAAACAATGAACAGGACGCTACCAATGCCCCTACCATCGCCACCAAGGCAACTCGTAAAATACTCTTTTTCATAGTCTTATGCTTTCCTTATCACAATATGCAGTTTATATCCGTCCATCTCCACTTCTGCGCCGTCCGTCAGCCCGTCTGCCAGCGTGAGCGAGGTAGCGAGCACTTGCGAAGCGATATATTCGTTGCAGTGGCATACCGCCCCCGCAACCTCTTCGCGGCGCTCTATGCTAACCTCAATACGGTCGGTTATCTCCAAACCCGACGATTTGCGCAGGTTTTGAATACGGTTTATCAACTCGCGCGCCACGCCTTCTTCCACCAACGCCTCCGTCAGTTCAATGTCGAGCGCGATAGTCAGCACGCCGTTGTTCGCCACTAACCAGCCGGGCATATCCTCCGTGATAATCTCCACATCCTCAGCAGTCAGCGCGTAGTCGCAGAGCGTGAAAGTGCCGTCTTGCTCCATCTGTGCAATCTCGTCTTGCGTCATGCGCCCGATAGCGGCTGCCAACTCCTTCATCTTGCCGCCCACTTTCTTGCCCAGCACCTTGAAGTTCGGCTTAATCTTCTTCACAAGCCTAATCTCCGAGTCCTCCGCCCGCACAATCACTAGTTCCTTCACATTCACTTCGCTCTTGATAAGGTCTTGCACATGCAGCAACGCTGCCAGTGTATCCGCGTCAGGCGCGGGGATAACGGCTTTCTGTAGCGGTTGGCGCACATTCTTCTCCGCACGCTTGCGTAGCGAGAGTATCATCGAGGTAGCCTGTTGCGCAAGGTACATCGAACGCTCCAAGTCCTTGTTTATCAGCGCTTCATCGGCTTTCGGCCATTGGCTCAGATGTACAGTCTCGCCTGTCAAGTCGCGATACAAACGGTCGGCGAAGAAAGGTGCATTCGGCGCCATCAGTTGCGCCACAGTCTTCAAGCAAGTGTACAGCGTAGCATACGCTGCCTGCTTGTCGCCGTCCATCTCGCCGCCCCAGAAACGCTTGCGGTTCAGGCGCACATACCAGTTGCTCAGGTCGTCTTGCACGAAGTCCGATATCGCGCGCCCCGCCTTCGTCGGCTCATACGCCTCATACGCCTCCGTAACCTCCTTCACCAGCGAGTTCAACTTGCTCAGCACCCACTTGTCAATCTCCGTCAACGCTAAACGCTCAACATTCAACGCTGAACAATCAACGCTCCACCCATCCACATTCGCGTACAGCGCAAAGAACCCGTAGGTGTTGTACAGCGTCCCGAAGAACTTACGGCGTATCTCATCCACGCCCTCAGGGTCGAACTTCAGGTTGTCCCACGGGCTCGAGTTAGTCAGCATGTACCACCGCACAGCGTCCGCGCCGTACTTATCCATCGCCCCGAATGGGTCAACGGCGTTGCCCAATCGCTTCGACATCTTATTGCCGTTCTTATCCAGCACTAACCCGTTGGAAATCACATTCTTATACGCCACCTTCCCTTCTATCATCGTGTGGATGGCATGCAGCGTAAAGAACCAGCCGCGTGTCTGGTCAACGCCCTCCGAGATGAAGTCCGCCGTGCGCGGAGCGTCCTGATTCTCAAACGGATAGTGGTTTTGCGCATAGGGCATTGCCCCCGAGTCGAACCACACATCTATCAAGTCCAACTCGCGCTTCATCGGCTTGCCCGAAGGCGAGCACAGCACGATGTTATCCACATACGGCCTATGCAGGTCTATTACCGAGGGGTCGTAGTTCTCTTTCGAGTAGTCCCCCACCTTAAACTCAGGCCACGGGTTCTCCGTCATGAAGCCCGCTTGGATGGACTTCTCTATCTCCGCCATCAGTTCAGCGACCGAGCCGATACAAATCTCCTCCTGTCCGTCTTCGGTGCGCCAAATAGGCAGCGGTGTGCCCCAATAGCGCGAGCGCGAGAGGTTCCAGTCATTCAGGTTCTCCAACCATTTCCCGAAGCGCCCCGTGCCGGTCGATTCGGGCTGCCAGTGGATGGTGTTGTTCAGCGCAATCATCTCCTCCCGCGCCTGCGTCGAACGGATAAACCACGAGTCCAGCGGGTAGTATAGCACAGGCTTGTCCGTGCGCCAACAGTGCGGGTAGTTATGCACATGCTTCTCTATCTTGAACACACGGTTCGTCGCCTTCAGCATCATGCAGATACTGATATCCAGCGTCTCATCTTTGTCGGTCAGCGTGGGGTCGTAAGCGTTCTTTACAAACCGTCCCTGCCATGGGCTATACGCCTCTGTATCAATATGTTGCGCAACAAACTGCTCGTCCAAATCCTCCAACAGGAAGAACTTTCCTGTCATGTCCACCATCGGGCGTTGCTCCCCTTTCTTCGTCAGGAAAACCATACCCGCGATACCCGCTTTCTTCGCCACAAAGGCGTCGTCCGCACCGAAGGTCGGAGCAATATGCACGATACCCGTACCGTCCTCCGTCGTTACATAATCGCCTGTAATAATGCGGAATGCGTCGCCGTCGGGCGTCGCCCAAGGTATCAACTGCTCATAGCGAATACCCTCCAACTCTGCGCCCTTCCCGCGCCAGAGTATCACGGGCACGGCCTCTGCCTCGCCGTTGCGTATCCGCAACTCGTCCTCTTTTATCAACTCCTTGGCATACGCGCTCAGCCGCGCCTCGGCGATTAAGTACAGCCCCGCCTCATGGGTGTAAGGGTTCTCGCCTTTCACCACCACATAGTCTATCTTCGGACCCACGCACAGCGCCGTATTCGAAGGTAGCGTCCAAGGTGTCGTCGTCCATGCCAACACATACAGTGGCAACCCCTCTTCCTCGACCACCGACCTCAGAGACGATGGTAATAAGTCTTTTATCCTTAATCCTTCATCCTTTGTCCTCACAAGGAACTGCGCCGTGCAGGTTGTGTCCTTCACATCCCGATAGCACCCGGGTTGGTTCAACTCATGCGACGACAAACCCGTACCTGCCGCAGGCGAATAAGGCTGAATGGTGTAGCCCTTGTACAGATAACCCTTCTTATAGAGTTCCTTCAACAGATACCACAGCGTCTCAATATACTTATTATCATAGGTGATATACGGGTTATCAAGGTCTACCCAGTAGCCCATCTGCTTCGTCAGATTCGTCCATTCTTGGGTGTACTTCATCACCTCCTTGCGGCAAGCAGCGTTGTACTCGTCCACGCTAATCTTCTTACCGATATCCTCTTTGGTAATCCCAAGCATCTTCTCCACGCCCAACTCCACGGGCAGTCCATGCGTATCCCAGCCTGCCTTGCGCTTCACCTGATACCCCTGCATCGTCTTGTAGCGGCAGAAGGTATCTTTTATCGTACGCGCCAGCACATGGTGAATACCCGGCATGCCGTTCGCCGACGGAGGACCCTCAAAGAACAAAAACGAAGGGCACCCCTCGCGTGTCTCTACACTCTTCCGGAACAGGTCTTCCTGCTCCCATGCTGCCAGCACCTCGCGGCTCAACTCCGGCAGATTCAACTGCTTATACTCTCTAAACTTCTTCATAATCTTTATGTTTGGACTTCATGGAAGTGCGGTCTCCGAGCCGCACCCGAAAAGACATATTATTTTTGTACAGACGAAAGTAATCTATCTACCCCCTCCCTTTGCAGGGAGGGCTGGGGTGGGTCCTCTCCTTCATCCTAAAAAAACGCCGCAAAGTTACAAAAAAATTTTGACATACACAAATAAAAATGTATTTTTGCAGCAACGCCCTCATAATTCATAATTCATAATTCATAATTCCTATGTGCCATGTATCAAGACATCGTTGACACTTTTGTATCAGGACATCGTTGACACTATGGGTTGATTTATAAATAAATTTTTACAATAATCATTGTTCTTTGACATAGTATTTGCATATCCTTTGCCGTAACAAAATCAA